>QMOL01000058.1 GCA_003648225.1 Chlamydiota bacterium | reverse complement strand
ATCATAATTTCACAGATGTTGCAACTAATTTTAATGTTGAATTCGACCTTAAACTTAACAGAATCTCAGGTGAAAGCTGGGCAGGCTTCGGTCTTCATATCGGCGCGGAAGATCAGCATGATGTTATGGATGACACTAAAACAGGTATTACCTGGTGGCTGCAAAAGGGCGATGGTCAGCAGGTGCTGATTGTTGCAGGAGGTGCCATGGCTGCTCTTGGGATGAGATTTAAGTGGAAAAACAATGAACTTAAAAAATTTGAAGATGAACCGGTTCACATTAATTGCGTTGTGTCTACAAAAAGTTTCGGTGAATCCGACAAAGTAACCACAGCACTTTTCGTTAATGGTGAGCCAATTACCTCGCGACAAAGAAATGGAACAACAGGCTACGGAACGGTATTTGAATTAAATCAGTCTTTTACTAACAACTTTAATATTTTCGGATTCAGTAATGATACAGGTGTTGACTGCAATTTTGATGTTAAAAACTATACTATCAGAAAAACAGTGCCGAAAATTATTGTTCAGGATTGGACAAACGATGCTTCTTCCCTTATCAATGATTCAAAAGTATATACTCACGCCGTTAACTGCTTCGGATCAAGCGTTGAAATTAACGGGGTTACATTCGATGCGGCTTCTAATGGCTCTCATCCTTATGATTCGCAAACAAATTGGGTGTATATGGATTATAATAATAATTATGGAATTGGAACCGGAAGCGATACTACTTCTGTTAGCGGAAACGGCGCTAACCTTTTAACAAGCTTTTTCTATTCGAGGATTAGCTCCACGTTGATGCTTTTTAACTTGACGCCCGGTTTGCAATATACTTTAACTTTATACAACAATTCTACGGCAACCGGTCCTGATTCTCGTATTGTAGCTTCCGACAGTGAAGCGGGTTTAACTGTTCTGAATCAAAACATGGGACACGGAAATATTTTCAGATATACTTATACAGCTCCATCTAATGGTGTGTTTTCCGTAACGTTTGACAATTCACCGGTTGATTCCGGCGACGCTTTTCAAAACTGGCGGCTATATGCGTTCAGTAATGAAATGACAGTCCCTGAATGCTCGTTGTTATTTGGATTTTTGTCGATGGCAGGCTTGTTTATCAGAAGATTAAATAATTAAACGTGGATATTTAATGAATAGATTAATAAAATAACATAAATTTTTGACTTAATTGAAAATGGAAGACTTATGAAAATGTCAACTCTAAAATTAAAAACATTGGCCGCTTGTACCGTAGCAGTATTTCTTTTATCAGGATACTCTATCGCGTCCGAACTTATGTTTAGAGACACTTTCTTTACTACTGATGGAATGTATGTAAATGATGAAATAGATACAGAAGGAAGACAGTCAGGCACAGTCGCTCCATTGGATTATACAGGCGATGAAGAATCATTATTAAACGCTATTATAGGAGATGCAGATATACCGAATTGGTTGATACTTGAGAATAATTCTTTCATTTCCCCAAATCATAATTTCACAGATGTTGGAACAAATTATAATGTTGAATTTGATCTTAAACTTAATAGAATAGCAGGAACCAGTTGGGCAGGCTTCATATTTCAGATGGGAGCGGAAAGCCAAGATGAAGGTGAAAACGGCACCGGCACCGGTTTCTATTGGTGGCTGCAAAGAGGACAAGGAGGACAGCGCCTCATTACAGCCGGTAAAGATGCTGCTCTTGGAATTAGAAGTCGTTGGAGAAATAGTGAACTTTACAAACTTGAAGAGGAACCTGTCCACATTAATTGCATCGTATCAACAAAAAGCTTTGGCGGAAGCGATAAAGTTACTACAGCGCTTTTTGTCAACGGAGAACCGATTACCGCGCGGCAAAGAAATGGAACAATTGGATACGGAACGGTATTTGAGTTAAACCAGTCTTTAACAAACAACTTTACTGTATTGGGTTCTGATAATGAGCCAAGCGTTGAATGCAACTTTCAAGTTGACAACTATACTATCAGAAAAACAGAGCCGCATATTACTGTACATGATTGGACAAATGATGCTTCTTCCTTAATCACTTCTTCAAAAATATACACGCATGCCGTTAATTGTAATGGTGAAGATGTTGTAATTAACGGAGTCAAATTTGCCGGAGCAACTGATGGGGCTAATACCTACGATGCCGGCACAAATTGGGTGGGAATGGATTATAATAATGATTGGGCAATGGGAACCGGAAACGATGGTACCACAACCATTGCCGGTTCGGGAGCGGCACTTGCCACAAGCTTTTTCTATTCAAGAATCAGTTCAACGTTAAAGCTTTATAACCTTGTCCCAGGTTTAGAATATACTTTGACTTTGTACAACAATTCGTCAACAGCCTCACTTCATACGCGCTTGGTACCTTCCGACAGTGAAGCGGCGCTATCAATACTTGACCAGAACAGAGGCATCAAAGGCAATGTTTTCAGATACACATATAAAGCTTCGTCCAACGGTGTATTTTCAATAACCTTTGACAATTCACCTGTAGATTCCGCCGATGCTGCCCAAAATTGGCGTTTATATGCTTTCAGCAATGAAATTGCTATCGGCGGAGATAAACCGATATTATCAATAACACCAACAAATATTAATTTTAATACTATTATAGATGATTCTACAAATGTCGAAATATTAGTGAAAAATATTGGCGGCGGTACTGTTTCAGGAACTGTAACGGATATTATAGTGCCTTTTTCTATAAGCACAAATTGGTATTCAGCAGCTTCTAATGCTTCTTGCACTTTGACAGTGGCATTCAATCCCACAGAAGAAGGCAACTTTACAAATGTTATCCATTTTTCGGGTACCGGCGGAAGCCAAGACGTAACTTTAATTGGTGAAGCAATTCCTGAATGCTCGTTGCTTATAAGCGGGTTGATGCTTGTGGTGATGGTTGTCCGCAGGATTCTATGATTGATGGAGGGATGCTGTCCCCAGCGTCCTAATGGAGTTATGGAACATCGCGCGGAGCTCCTGCTCCGCGAACTTGTAGAAACATGAATGGAGAAAAAATGAAAAGAATATTAATGCTTATTTTAACGGTTGCTGCAATCAATTCTACAGCTCAGTTGGTTATGCCATCCGTCTTTTCCGATAATATGGTTTTGCAGCGCAATATGAAAATTCCCGTCTGGGGGAAAACCGTACCGGAAGCCAAAGTGGCAGTTGTGTTTCATGGTCAAAAAAGAATAACTACGGCAGATAAAGAAGGCAACTGGAAAGTTTATTTATCGCCGATTTCTGCCGATTTCAATCCACGTAAAATGTTGATTGTAAGCGGGAAAAGTAAAGTTGTTCTTAAAAATATTCTCGTGGGCGAAGTCTGGCTTTGTTCCGGTCAGTCAAATATGAAGTTTGAGTTGAAACACGCGCTCGGCGCAAAAAAATATATTTCTACGGCGACTAACACTAATATCAGATTCTTTCAAGCTGACAGATATAATTTTAAACCTTATGAATGTGATAATTGTTCGGGAGAATGGAATTGCTGCGCAACAAATAATGTTAGAGATTTAACCGCTGTCGGTTATCTTTTCGCCCTTGAAATATTTCAAAAGATCGGTGTGCCTATAGGTTTAATTCAATCTGACTTCGGAGGGTCAATCGTCGAATCATGGATGAGTTCATCGGATTTGCAAAAATGGGATGCTTTTAAAAGTGACTTGGCAAAACTTGCCAAATATAAAAATGCAAAAGGCTTTGAACATTTTAAAAAAGAAGAGACAAAAGAATGGTTTGGTGAATTAATAAAAATCGACCCGGGATTTAAAAATAAATGGATGAACCCAAAGCTCAATGACTCGGATTGGGTGAAAATAAATGACCCCAGAGCATCGAAAATTAAATATTTGAAAGGGCACAATGGTATAGTTTGGTTCCGTAAAAAAATATATATCCCCAATAAATTTAAAGGAAAAAATATTGTTATAAGTTTTGAAAGAATCGTTGGCTATGAAATAAATTGGCTAAATGGAAAATTGATCGACAAAACTCATGAAATGTCATCGGGAAGATGGCATCGAAGGTATAGCATCCCCTCAACAGATTTTAAAGTTGGCAGTAACACAATTGTTGTGTGCGATTTTGCCAATAAAGACAGGGGAACGCCGGGCGAACCGCTTTTTTCTTTAAAAATTTATCAAAAAGATGATCCGTCCAATGAAATAGAATATTCGAGAGAATGGCTGTGTAAAAAAGGCTATAGCAGTACTGATTATCCTAAAGCGCCTCTTTCGCTTAGACTTGGCAACAATTTTTTAGCAATTCATTACAATTCGCGAATTTATCCTATTATTCCTTTTGCTATTCGAGGAGTACTTTGGTATCAGGGAGAATCTAACCAACATAATCCGGAAGATTATGCCGAACTACTTTCTACAATGATAAAAGGTTGGCGGGATAGATGGGAAGAAGGAAATTTTCCGTTTTATTTCGTTCAGATAGCTCCGTTTGATTACGGTAAAAAAAGAAATTCGGCTTTCTTAAGAGAAGCGCAATTCAAAACTTTGGCTTTAACAACTAATACAGGAATGGCGGTTATTATGGATATCGGGGAAAAACATAATATTCATCCGTTAAGAAAAAAAGAAGTCGGACATCGTCTCGCCTTATGGGCACTCGCGAAAAATTACGGATTTACAAATATAGTTTTTTCCGGACCCCTATATGAAAATTTTAAAATTGAAAAAAATAAAATAATTCTCTCTTTTAACTACGCAAAAGGATTGAAAACACGGGACGGAAACTCACCGACTGATTTCGAAATTGCCGGTGAAGACAGAAAGTTTTATCCCGCCATAGCAAAAATAATTAAAGATAAAATTGTAGCCTCTAGCAAAAAAGTTAAAAAACCGGTCGCTGCCCGTTTCGCGTGGCAAAATTACGCGCAACCTAATTTATGTAACTCTGCCGGTTTACCCGCATCTTCGTTCAGAACTGATAATTGGGAAATGAAATAAAAATCATAGCGGGCGAATGGAAATTATCAGGATGAATTAATAAATGACTCGATAATTCAATGAGAAAAATTAAAATTATTGTTGTTGGAGCAGGTGACCGCGGAAATACTTACGCTTCCCGTGTACTTAAACATTCTGAAAAAGCTGAAATCGCGGGTGTGGCGGAACCGCGTGAAAAATGGCGTGAACGCCTTGCGCGGAATCACAATATTCCTTCGCCGAATATTGCTGAAGATTGGCGGGAATTAGTCTCAAAACCAAAATTTGCCGACGCGGTTATTATCGCAACTCAGGATTCTCAACATAAAGAACCGGCAATCGCTTTTGCAAAACAAGGATATCATATTTTGCTTGAAAAACCGATGGCGCCGGATGAGGAAAGCTGTCGTCAAATTGTTTCAGAAGTGCTTAAGGCAGAAGTAATATTTGCCGTTTGTCATGATCTTGATTGGATTCATTATGTCATGAACTGTAAATGTACTTCTATTCAGTCTTTTGGCACTTTAAAACACTTTCGCGCGGAGCAAAAACCTGAAGGCGCAGCGGATAGATGTGTAAACTGTTCAGTTGAACCGAAATGCCCTTATTCAGCAAAAAGATTCTATATCGGTTGTGTCAAAAAAGGTGCCACAGGTTGGCCCGTAAGCGTTATTACTCCGGAAGTTAATGAAGCGAGTGTTATGGAAGCGCTTCGTGTAGGACCTTATGGTCGTTGTGTTTATAATTGCGATAATGATAAAACTCTCATACTGTCGGGCGCTGAAGAGACATTAGAAAGTCATTTAATGGTATTTGCCGCGGAAAAATCAAGACGGGAAAATATTGTAGTTAATCTTTAACCGGTGCCAATAAAAAATTTAAAGGAAAGAATTTATGAAAATACCTGATACTAAAATCGCTGTTACTCTCTATAATTTGCACGAATATTGTCAAACTTATGATGAACTGGACGCATCCTTGGAAAAAGTTAAAAATATCGGCTATGAGGCCGTTCAGGTCTCAGGGATAGGTCAGGATATTTCTCCGGCCGAAGTTAGAGAACTCCTTGAAAAACATAAACTCTATTGCTGCGCTACACACGAAAATCTGTTGAGATTGCGCGATAGTTTCGATTCCATAGTTGCTAAATTGAAATTGTGGGAATGTGATTTTACTGCTCTGGGGCATCCGGGCAACGATAACTTATCACTTGAAGGGATGATAAAACTCGCGAAAGAACTTAATGAAATCGGAGCAAAATTTAAAAAAGAGGGGATAAAATTCGGCTATCATAACCATAATTGTGAGTTCGCTAAATATACCGATAAAACTTTCCTCGATGAAATCTATGATAGAACTGATCCGGAAAACCTTTACGCCGAAATCGATGTTCATTGGGTCGCTCGTGGCGGCGGCAGTCCGGTGAAATGGATTTATAAAGTTGCCGGGAGAATGCCTGTTATCCATTTTAAAGATTTCGTCGTTGTAGATAATAAACCGGCTTTTTGTGAAATAGGTGAAGGTAATCTCGATTGGGAAGGCATTATTAAAGCTTGCGAAGAAACTAATGTTCGCTGGTATTCAATCGAACAAGACGCTCCCTTTGGCGATAGAGATATTTTTGAATCTATAGCAATATCATTTAATAATCTTAAAACTATGGGCGTTAAATAATTTTAAAAATTCAAATATAATGAAAAAAATTCCACGCGCACTTCTGTTCGTATTTACTTTCTTCCTAACCACCGGGGCAGCTCTTGGTGGAAATACTTCCGATTTCTGCAATATAGGTATACTCGTGAACGGAGCCGGACGTCATCGCGTAACCGTAAATGGCGGCTCCTTCTGGTGCCATGAAGAATGTCTTATAGTAAGCGCGGGAGATAAATCACGGATTAGAATATCCGGAAGCGAATTGAAATCCAATGGCGCGAGTGTTATTCAAATTAACTCCTGCGATAATGCTGTAATTACCGGATGCACTCTCCTGCGACCAATGAAATCACACATTGACCCCGCAGTAGTTCTTAATGGCGGAAAAGTCGTTCTCGGCTCAAACTTTATCGAGTCGCGCGGTCCCGGTGTGGTAATTGAACCCGGCTTGAGTTCCGCGGCAATTACAGGTAATATTATCGAATCCGTTGACAAAAAGACAGCAATCATTGACCATCGCGGAACCAAAAGCTCAATTGTGATTGCATCAAACGCGATTACTGCTTTTCCGAAAGATACTGTATCACAAAGTGCTAAATAAAGTAAAACAATGACTCTAAAATCTTTAACTGTAAAATTTAACAACTTAAATCGAGGAGTAAAAATGAAAATTTTAACTGTTGAAAAATTGATCGTTTGTGCAATTGTATTAATTCTTTATAACGGATATGGCTTTGCAGCCTATAATGATTCTATTCTGGAATTCAGTGATAATTTCAATTCCCCGGACGGTGATGTTTCGGAAAATGTAGATTATTCCGAAAGACAAGCCGGCGAATGGGCCGTCGCGGACGAAATCATCGATAATCCTACTGCTATCATTACCAGTAATAGAGTTCGTATAACCAGAGGCTCCGGTTTCCATCCGGATCACACACTTAATGATATTGAGAATAATCTTAATGTCAGCTGCGATGCTTATGTTGTCGATTTTGATGGGACATATAACCTATTTGGCATGGAATTAAAAGGTAGTGATCATGCTTATAATTGGTGGTATCAAAATACTCCTGACAGGCCGGTTTTCCAAATCGACGGCGCTAATCAATGGAATAGAGGTTCCTACAGAAATTATGAATGGAATGCTTATTATGATACTGAATATAATCACATTAATACTCTCTTTTCCGCAAGAGACGGCTCAGCTTTCTGGACTGCCTGCTTTTGTAATGGTGAACCTATTACTGCAGGTCAGGGAAATCATGGAACCATATTAAGAATAGCCAACCCTTTCCCCGACAGCGCTAATATGAAATTAGTTTGCTGGGCGGGTAAAACTTCAACTGACGTTGCAGCCGACAATCTTGTTATTAAATCAGTATCTCCAACTTTTGATATAAGTGATTGGTCAGATGACTCATCATCATTGATTAGCTTTGCTAAAACTTATACTCACGCAATTAATTGCGGCGGTAATACCACTACTGTTAACGGTGTTACGTTTGCGGGTATATCCAATCCAAGCTTAACTTCCAATGTTACCTGGAGAATATTGAATAACGTAAATGAACCAAGTATGATTAGTGGTACTCAAAGTACAACAATCAGCGGGAACGGTGCAATGTTAGCCGAAGACTATTTTACTGCAGCTCCATGCTCAACTTTGATTCTTTCAGATCTCGCAACCGGACTTGTTTACAAATTAACATTATATTGTAATGCTGATGCTCCGGACAATGATATAGCTGTCGCCACTTCCGATGAGGACGGTGGAATAACAACACTTAACGCTCATGGTTCAAACGGCGGCAAAATTATCAGTATAGGATATATAGCTTCAGCTAAAGGTAAATTCTCAATAACATTTGATTCGAATGATACCACTACCAGCAATTCATGGCGGCTATATGCTTTTAGCAATGAAATGGCAGTCCCGGAATGCTCATTGTTTATCGGATTTCTGATGATGACAGGCTTGTTTGTCAGACAATAAATACTTACTATAATGAAAATTCTATTAATATTATTTATCTTTACCTTTTCCTTCAATGCTTCGGCTCAGCTGACATTGCCGTCTATCTTTTCCGATAATATGGTCTTACAGCAGAATGCTGAAATTCCCGTCTGGGGTAAATCGGTTCCGGAAGCAAAAGTTATTGTAAAATTTCACGGTCGGAAAAAAACCACTAACGCGGATAAAGAAGGAAACTGGAAAGTTTATCTGTCACCAGTTTCTGCTGATAGAAATCACTCTACACCCTTTAAGAAAGGGGGACTAAATTCACAGGAAAATCCCCCTGAATCCCCCTTTAAAAAGGGGGAATTAACGATTGAAAGCGGTAAAAGCAAAGTTACTTTTACTAATATTCTTATCGGTGAAGTCTGGCTTTGCTCCGGACAGTCAAATATGGAATTTCCGTTGATACAAGCAGATGAAGGGAAAAAACTCGTTGCGGAAGCGACAAATACTAATATCAGACTTTTTCAGGCCGGCAGACATAATTTTAAACCTTATGAATGTGATAATTGCTCCGGTAAATGGAAAGTAAATTCACAGGACGCGGTAAAAGATTTTTCCGCGGTGGGGTATCTCTTCGGACTCGAGTTGTATAAGAAATTAAATGTTCCTATCGGGTTAATCGAAGCGGATTATGGCGGTACTGAAATTGAGGCATGGATGAATTCTGAAGATTTGGAGAAATGGCCTGTATATCATAAAGGAATTGAGAAATATGCTAAATATAAAAATATTCAGAAATTTAATTATTACAGAAAAAAAGAAAAAAAAGAATGGTATGAAAAATTAAAAAAAATCGACCCCGGATTTGATGGGAATTGGTGGAAACCAAATGCTGATATCTTAAGTTGGAAAAAAGTAAATCCACCATGTAATTGGAATACTTCGGATTTGAAAAAACTGCCCGGTAGTGTCTGGTATCGCAAAAAAATAAATATTCCAAAAAAATGGAGCAATAAAGATATTATTATTAGTCTCGGCATGATTCGAGGTTACAATCTCGTGTGGCTTAATGGAAAACAAGTTAATGCTACATTGGAAATTAACAGAAGCTGGTCCGAGCGGTTTATTAATATTCCGTGGACAGAATTTGAAACAGGTGAAAATACAATAGTAATTTGTAACTTTAGCGGCGACGGAAATGGCGGACTTCGCGGGCCGTGCAATCATATGAGTGTTTATGCGAAAGGAGCGATTTCTAATTCAATAGATATTTCCGGTGAATGGCTTTACAAAAGAGGTTATGTCGGAAATAAATTCCCCGAATGGCCACCTGCTTTTTCAATCGGTCGAAAAAATCTGTCGGTGCAATATAATTCACTGATACATCCGCTGATCCCTTTTGCCATTCGTGGCGCGATTTGGTATCAGGGAGAGTCAAACAGACATAATCCCGAATATTATAAAGATTTGTTTTTTACAATGGTGGAAAGCTGGCGGAACGAATGGGATCAAGGGATATTCCCGTTTTATTTTGTGCAAATAGCTCCCTATAAATATAATCATATTTTTAATACCGCTTTCTTGCGGGAAGCTCAACTCAAATCCCTGGCGTTAACTAATACGGGAATGGCTGTTACAATGGATATCGGCAATATAAAAAATATCCACCCGAAAAATAAAAAGGACGTCGGCCATCGCCTCGCTCTATGGGCTTTTAACAAAACTTATGGTTTTACTAACATTGTTTATTCAGGCCCATTGTACAAAAGCTTTAAAATTGACAAAAATAAAATTATTATAACTTTTGATTACGCAAAAGGATTAAAAACACGGGACGGTAATTCACTGTCACATTTTGAAATCGCGGGCGAAGATAGAAACTTTTTCCCCGCAATCGCTGAAATTATAAATGACAAAATCTTAGTTTCAAGTGATAAAGTTGAAAACCCAATTGCCGTTCGTTATGCTTGGAGTAATGTTGCTGAACCGAATTTGTGCAATGATGCCGGTTTACCGGCTTCATCCTTTAGAACGGATGATTGGGATATTGAAGCGAAAAAATAATTACCGATTAACACTTTAATTTTAAAGTTAAACGACTTGGAATTAGCTGATTGTGTTAAAAAGTAAGCAGATTGTTATATCATTAAATGCTTTTAATTGTTATAATATAAAATATTTTAAATTTTAAATAAAATTAACTGTAATAAATTAAAACTTGTAATCCTACTAAATGGAGATTTTATGAAAACATTATTCTTAAAACCTAAAAATTTACTGGTTCCTGCTCTGATAATGGCTTTCCTTACCACTTTCTGCTCAGCTGAACTTCAATTTGAAGATACCTTTGACAATTGTCCGGCAGATGGAAATATTAATGACGGAATCGATAATATCGGAAGACAGATCGGCACTCTTGCTACAATGGAATATGCCGGTGATGGGGACTCTACATCTACAGTTTATGTTATAGACAGCAAAGCGGAATTTAATGAAGGATTTCAAATCAGAGGTCATAATGCGTGTTATATTTCCCCAAATTATAACTTCAATGATATGGAAAAAGATTTTACCGTAGAAGTTGACGCTAAAATAAATATTAATGGCTCCTGGGCCGGATTTAGTTTTAATATCGGCGCGGAAGACCAGCATGAAGTTATTGATACTTTAGGCGGTCCTCTAAACGGACACATTTCCGGATTGAGCTGGTGGTTAGATAAAACCGGCAACTCCTCAGCACCTCAACTTATCGTAGGCGGTCAAAACTTCATATCGCACAATCATATATTTAAAAATTCGGAAATTGATAACATACGGGATGAAGAAGTTCATCTTACCGCGCTTGTACACGCGGAAAGTTTTGGCGGACTGGATAAAGTTACTACAGCT
>QMOL01000057.1 GCA_003648225.1 Chlamydiota bacterium | reverse complement strand
CCGGGAATTGAGTTTACCACTTCATGTTAGAAAAGGACGACCGGTTGAGACATTGGGTATTACAAACGAAAAGTTGTATCACGCTGTTGAGCATATTCTTTCGCATACCGATGCCACGCTAAAATATTATGTTTATGTTGCCTTAGTGCTTGGCGGTCTGGTTTTTTTGGTGAGGTTAGGCCGTCCGGACGGTTCAGCCATTAAAGAGAGGAATAGTTGGTATCCTCGAGCTCCATATAATATTTTTCTTTTGATTTCTGTTATTTTTGCCGGCTTTGTTTTTGGGAAATCACCTAATCCGATGGAGGCGATAGTAAAGGTTTTCAAAACAATGGTTGGTCTTTATCCGGATCCGATTATAAAAGTTTTTGCACTTATATTTTTTATTATTCTTGCGATTGTTGGAAATAAGATTATTTGCGGATGGGCATGTCCGTTTGGTTCTCTTCAGGAATTAATTTTCAGTTTACCGTTTCTTGAAAAAATTAAAAAGAAAAAAATTCCTTTTATATTAACCAACTCAATCCGCATAATCGTTTTTGCTGCTATGCTGCTCTTTCTGTTTGGAATTGTAGGTGGCCGCAAAGGTTTTGTAATTTATCATTTTATAAATCCTTTTAATTTATTTAATTTTGATTTTGAAACTTTGATTCTTTCACTCACAATTATCATTGTTTTAATATTGTCAATCTTTGTTTATAGACCGTTTTGTCAGCTTATCTGTCCATTCGGTTTTGTTTCATGGATAGCCGAACGCTTTAGCATTTTTCGTGTGCGTGTAGATAAAAATTTATGTGTTAAATGCGGCGCGTGCGAGGAAGTATGTCCAACGGATGCTGCTAAAGGAATAGTTGCCGGGAACAAGATGCCGGCTGATTGTTTTAGTTGCAGTCGTTGTCTTAACAGTTGTCCTGTAGATGCAATTAAATATACTTTTAACAATAACAAAAAGTTATGAAAAACAAACAAATTATTTTTACTCCAATTGGTTTTATAAAATCGCCATTTGATAAGCCGGTAAATATGCCTATTCAATCAGCCGCAGCATCAGGAATTTCCGGGACTGTGGAGATTTATGATGAATTCGTCCCGGGATTGAAAGATGTTGAGGGATTCTCACACATAATTCTACTTTATGAGTTTCACCGTTCAGACGGATATAAACTTCAGGTAAAACCTTTTCTTGAAGATATAGTGCATGGAGTTTTTGCTGTTCGAGCACCGAAGCGTCCGAATGGCATAGGATTTTCAATTGTAAAGCTTATAAAAGTCGAAGGTAATATTCTTCATATTGAAAACATTGATATTTTGAATGGAACACCTTTACTTGATATTAAACCATATGTTCCGGGGTTTGATTGTTATCCTGACGCTGTAAGCGGTTGGGTAGAAAATCACAGAGAGAAAATATCGGGTATGAAGTCAGATGACAGATTTGTTTAAATTGATTTTGCCACTTGAAGTTTTATGTTTTTTTTAGTATATTATTGCGGTAATTTTAGTAACAAACGGGCATAGTGCCCGAAAGAAACTTTTAATTTAATAATGGAGACTGTTATGGCACACGTAATTACTGATGAATGTGTTTCCTGCGGCACATGTGAACCCGAATGTCCTTGTGACGCGATTTCAGCCGGCGATCCTATTTATGTGATTGACCCTGAAAAATGCAGCGACTGCGGCGTTTGTGTAGATGTATGTCCTGTGGCTGCAATCAAACCGGGTGAATAATTTCACACGAGTTTTCAGGAGAAACTAAAAAAAGGCGAAGCTTATGCTTCGCCTTTTTCTTTTATTTGACGCGCGTAGTTTCCGCCGCGCTATTTTAAAAAACAAAATATTACCGCTAATGCGCTAATAAAAACCAATAAAATAAATATTTAGAATTAAATGCGTATTTCATTCGCGCATTAGCGGCTAATAAATAATTTACAGGAATTTTTAATCAACCAAAAATGCAAAAAAACTGCAACTGACCCCGTTGAGGTCGGAATTAATTCCGCCTATTGCGTATCTTCGACCGCAACTAATGGTAGCGCGTGCCCCAAGGATTTGGGAACTACAATTCTTTTATCCGGTTTTATTCCGTTTGCGCGAATTATTATTTATATTAATCGAATCGGAATTCCCTTTTTAGAAAGATATTCTTTCGATTCCGCTATTGTATATTCCTTGAAATGAAAAATTGATGCTGCAAGCACAGCATCGGCTTTGCCAATGGTAAAAGCGTCATAAAAATGTTCCGGGTTACCCGCTCCTCCGGATGCGATTAAAGGGATTGAAACTGCACCGGCAACTGCGCTAAGAATTTCATTATCATATCCATTTTTTGTTCCGTCAGTATCCATGCTTGTGAGGAGAATTTCTCCCGCGCCGCGTTTAGTCACATATTTCACCCATTTAAGCGCGTCAATTCCGGTTCTTGTGCGTCCGCCATGAATATAGACTTCCCAGTTTGAGTTTTCATCAACAGCGACTTCCGAAATATCCCAATCAAATTTTACCGGATGCGCCTCTCCGGAATTAACGCGTGTGTTTCCCGAAATTTTTTTTGCGTCTATTGCCACGACAATGCACTGCGCGCCAAATCTTTTTGAACCGTTTTCAATCAATTTAGGATTAATAACGGCTGAAGTGTTTATGGAAACTTTGTCCGCGCCCGCTTGGAGAAGTGAGCGCATATCATCGACTGATTTAATTCCGCCGCCGACTGTCAGCGGCATAAAGCAGCATTCGGCAGTTCGGCGAACCACATCAATCATTGTGTCTCGGCCTTCGTGTGAAGCGGTAATGTCAAGAAAGACGAGTTCATCGGCGCCCTGTGTGTCATAGATTTGTGCTTGCTCAACCGGATCTCCGGCATCGCGAAGCTCAAGAAAATTTATTCCTTTAACTACTCGACCTGATTTTACATCGAGACACGGTATGATTCTTTTAGCTTGCATGGGAGAAGGATGGGTTATTGAATTATTGGATTAATGGATTGATTGATTGATGGATGGATTATTGGAGAACCACCCCGCCCTTTCGGGCACCCCTCCTTTGCAAGGAGGGGAGTTGATTTGCTTAAATCCCCCTTTTTTAAAGGGGGTAGGGGGATTTAAATTTATTTTTTCTTTTTAGAATTGGATTTTTTAGTTTCAGTTTTCTTTTCCGGAACTTTTTCTTCTTTTTTAGGTTGTGAAGTTTGTACAGAATTATTACGCTTATAATCCGTTTCATAAAAACCTGATCCCTTGAAAATAATTCCCGAGCCGGTGCCGATAAGCCGTTTAACTTTCCCACCGCATTTCGGACATTTCCGGAGTGGTTTCGCACTCATAGACTGAAAGGCTTCAAAGACATATTTGCAATTTTTACATTCGTATTCGTAAGTTGGCATTTTAAGGTTCCCAAGTTATTAAATTAAATTAATTTTTTTATTAGTTTTTTCACAAAATACATTAATGTCTTCAACATGTAATTTTTCTTTTGAAGAGATGGTCAGAGTGGCTTTGAAATGTGTCTCCAAGTCTTTAAAGATATCAATATTATCGCGTATGGCATCCATCACGAGCGGATTAGCTTCAATTTTCAAGTTTTGTTTATCATTAACCGCCAAATATGCTTTTAAAGAGCGTTGAAGGTCAATACAAACTGACAGAACTGATTTCACGATGCCTCTTCCCTTGCAGTATGGGCATTGATTATAAACAGATTGACTGATAGATTCTTTAACGCGTTGACGGGTCATTTCAACGAGACCGAATTCGCTGATAGGAAGGATACTGCTTCTTGCGTTATCTTTTCTAAGAGCGTTTTGCAGGCGCATAAGAACTTCCTGCTGATTTTTTTTACTTCTCATATCGATGAAATCAATTACTACCAGTCCGCCGACATTTCTTAGTTTAAGTTGCCGTGCGACTTCATCAGCAGCTTCGAGATTAGTCTGAGTGACAGTTTTTTCGAGGTCTGAAGAAGAAACATTTCTTCCTGAATTAATATCAATAGCGACCAGGGCTTCGGTTTGGTCGATGACGAGGTATCCGCCGCATTTAAGCCATACTTTTCTTCTCAGCGCGCGTTCAATATCTTTCTGCACGCCCCATTTTGCGAAAATGGGCAAATCGCCTTGATAGAGATGGACCTGTTTGGCGGCTCCCGGAACAAGTTTTTTCACAAAGTCAAGAATGTGTTTATGTCCTTCGGGACAATTTACAACTATTTTGGCTACATCTTCGGAAAAACTGTCTCGAATAATCTTTTGTGCAAGATCAAGTTCCTGATGAACCAATGCGGGAGCTTCGGAATTTTTAATACCGTCTTCAATAAGTTTCCACAGATCTATGAGATATTGAGCATCATTAATAAACGCTTTTTCTGAACAACCTTCGGCAGCGGTTCGAACAATAAGTCCGCATCCTTTTGGCAGATCAACTTCAGCCGCCAATTTTTTCAGTCTTTTTCTTTCTTCAGCTTCGAAGATTTTTCTTGATACTGCAATTTGTTCTTCACGCGGTAGAAAAACGAGGAATCGCCCCGGCAGGCTGATATTTGTTGTTAACCTGCAACCTTTGGTTCCCATAGGTTCTTTGACGACCTGAACGATGACTTCCTGTCCTTCTTTTAGAATGTCGGTGATTTTCCGTGAAGATTTATTCTGATTGGCCGGTCGGAGATTCCCATCTTCCAGTTCGGTTTCTTCTATCGCGCTTGTGTCAAGTTCCTGCATATGAAGGAAACCGTTTTTTGGGAGACCGACATCAATAAATGCCGCTTGAATTCCGGTAACAATGTTTGATACTTTACCTTTGTAAATATTGCCGATGTGACGATGGGCATCGACGCGTTCGATATAATATTCCACCAGGCTTTTGTCTTCGATGATAGCAACACGGCGTTCCTGGATTTCGTCCGTATCGATAATAATTTGTCTTTCCATATAATTTAAGTAGTTGGGTCGGGATGTTGTAGTTTATAGTTAAATCCCGTTCGGGTTATTTTGATGCGTTTAACGTCATCATCCAACCACCCTGTCATTTCGGAAAGAACGTCTGCCGGGCGAACATAATTATCCGGCGAAAGCGCGAGGTTCATTTTGAGTTTTGGAGTATTCCATATTAACGCAAGAACTCCCGGCCGAATATTAATCGACTTTATGCCTTTTGGAGTTTTTCGTTTATGGAAGACTTCGTTTCGCGACATAAAACTTTCAATTTTCTCCTGAAGAGATTCCGATCTTTCAGACAAGTTAATTTCATACTCAGCGTCTTCAATCGAAGCAGTGATGGACTTTGATTGAAGAGGAATATGAGCAACATTATTTAGCCGCATATCTTTCGGAAATTGATTTGATATTTTTTCCGATAGCGCTTCGGGTTGCAAAAATTCAACCAGTCTGAAATCAATTTGTTCGGCGGTTCCCGCGGTTCCTACCGGTAGGGGCGGGCCGAACGAAATTAAAGGGTGCGGATGAAAACCATGGCTGAATGCCAACGGCAAGCCGGCTCGCCTGAATACGCGGCCGATCATACGCATCAATTCTTTGTGGGACAAAAACCTAAGCAGTCCCGTTATTTGATAAGTTATTCTATATTTAAATTCAGTCATAATTATTTAATGTTTTACGATTTTGTGATTTCTCAATCGTATCAATCATTAAATGACCATCTGTCAACTACAGAGTACAGTGGACCGTTTTCCGTTAAATCGCTTGAATAAAGTAAAATCTCATTTGCCTCAGTTATGCCAAACGATCTTTCGGTTAGTTGAGGTGGTAATGATATTATTTCATCATTCCCTTTTCTTCCGCGTTTAAATCTTGCTATTGTAATATGTGGAACGAATTTTTTTCTTTCGGGAATAAAATCGTATTCTTCGAGAGCGTTGGAAATTTCCTGGGTCAGTTTAATTATTTTTTCTTTTCCTTCGGTAACTCCCGCCCAGAGAATTCTCGGATTGTCCAAAGAGGGGAATCCACCGACTTTTCTTACTTCAAAGCGAATGGGTTCCATTTTGGACACAACTGAGCTTATTGCTTTGCCTATCTCAACGACTGAGATCAGCGGAATTGTTCCAAAGAATTTAAGAGTGAGGTGCATAGCGTTTTTTTTGCACCAGCGAGCGTCCGGGAAATCGTTTTTGAGTTCTTCGGTTGTTTTCGACAGCTTGTTCAGGGTGTTGCTGTTTAGATTTATAGCTAAAAATAATCGTACGCTTTGCATATTTTATATTATTTAATACTTAATTTATATTAATATAGATTATAACTTTTTAACTCTTTTGTGTCAAACGTCTTTTTTGTTTGAATATTATGTATTCCGCGCTCGGCCTCGATAGAGAGTAACAAAAGCATCTTGCTTTTTATTAATACTTCTTAAAATCGGGTATTTTCTGCTATTGTAATTGACTCAGTAAAATAATAATAGTATAATATTATTTGATTGGAATATATTATTTTTATTGCTTTTCAGGAGGACTTATGACAAAATCAATTTTAATCTTATCGTTAATTTTTTGTTGCGGACTGGTTGTAAGAACTGTACGTGCTGAACAAGCGCCCATGCCGACGAGATGGATTAGTTCATCTCACAAAGTTAAACCGTTGCATGATGGTGTTTTGGCTGACAGTAAAATAGAATTGAAATTGGTTGCGCCTCAGACAAGAACCGCACCCGGAAGGAGTTTTTCGGGGCGGATTTGCCTCATTGTTAACTCGAATATCTATTCGGAAATTTTTACACAAATAAATCAATATTCTACCGATCTTTCCACGGACGGTTACTCAACAGTAATATATCTTTACGAATCCGGCGGCGCGGAAGGTTTACGCGGTGAGTTGAGTAACTTATATTTCAGCACGGAATCCTTGGTAGGCGCGGTTTTAATTGGTAACATTCCCCATATAATTTATGAGATGGTTGAAAAATTTGAGCTTTTGCCCATAAGTGAATATGAAGATTTTCCATGCGATATCTTTTATATGGACTTAGACGGCGGATGGTATGACTGCAGCAACAGTTATCCTTATTCATCCGGGAAATATGATACTCGCGATGGGAATCTCGACCTTGAAATTTGGGTGTCAAGAATGAAAACAGACGAGTTGACCGCGATTGGAAATGAAACAGAAATTCTTACAAATTATTTTAATAAAAATCATAATTATAGAGAAGGTAATTTATCCGTAACAAATATCGCGCTCGTCTATAATGATGACCCTTGGGCGTATATGGGAGAAGACGATGCCGATTATATGCAGCAGGTTTATGATAACACTGTTATGATTACAAATTGGAACGGTACTACGGCGGATGATTATAAAAACAACAGATTAACATCGGATTATCAATTGATTTTTATTCGGTCGCACGGCTCGGGAACAAGTCACGGATTTTACACAAATATCACTACATTTCAAAGCGTTACATATTCAGATTATATTTCCAAAAACCCTAAAGCACTTTTTTATTCATTATTCGCATGTTCGGGAGAAGATTACACTATCGGCGATTATCTTGGTGGAACAACAGTCTTTAATCCTAACGCGAATGGCCTTCTCTCATGGGGAAGTGCTAAAAAAGGAGGAATGTGGAAAGATTATAAATTCTATCGTACCGCCGCTCCGGGGGCAAGTATAGGTAAAGCATTTATTGAATGGTTTAATTATGTTCAGTTTTACTGGTCGAGTTACACGCCAAGATGGTGGTATGGAATGGTAATGACCGGAGATGCTTCGCTTCCATTTCGATCTCCATCAACTTATTATGTTTCAAAAAACGGTGGAAATATTATTCCATTTGATTCCTGGACAAAAGCAGCGACAAATATTGAAATCGCACTTGATATTGTGACACCGGGAGCCCTGATTCTCGTTTCCAACGGCGTTTATAATATTTCAAAAATGTTGATACTTAGTAATGATGTTTCTTTAAAAAGTGTATCCACTGCGGAAAATACAGTTATTAATGGTGGCTTTCCGGCACAGTCAAACATTTGTATAAAACTTCCAAGCGGATCGCCAAGCATTGAAGGATTTACAATTTCAGGAGGTTATGGTGTCACTTACCCCAATAACAGCGGTGGCGGTATTTCAATGTATTATAACTCAAAAGGAAATGTTTCTGATTGTATTATTTGTGGGAATTATGCTGTCTATGGCGGTGGCATTTATACTTATCGCCCTGTCATTAATTGTGTTATCAGCAACAATATTTCTGATTCAGTTGGCGGCGGCGCTTATTGTCAGGGAAACGGGTATTTGGAAAATTGCCTTGTGTCAGATAATTATGCCGGCGGTTGGGGCGGTGGAGTTTATCTAAACGAAAGCGATGAGACGAAAAATTGTATCATAAGCAATAATGCAGCTCATGATTACGCTGGCGGCGCATTTGTTGGTCAAAGATGCCAAATCGAAAAATCTATTATTTGTAATAATTCCGCACCTGCCGGTGGAGGAATTCAAACTTGGGTTGAGTGCAATGTACGTTCGTGTCTTATTACTGACAATTCGGCCACAAATGGTGGCGGAGTCTTTTGCAAAGGAAACGGAACTATAGAAAATTGTACAATTGTAAATAATTTAGCGACAAATTTTGGTGGTGGCCTTTTTTGTGAAAATAACAGAGACAATACAAATTTGATTGCGAATAATATCATTTATTATAATAACGCTGCAAGTGATCCAAATTTTATGAACTGCAGCACCACTTTTACTCTCCGTTACACCCATAATTGTACCTTTCCTGAAATCACAGGCTATATGAATGATGGGGGAAATATTACTAACAAACCGAATTTTGTGAATAGTTCTTTAAACAATTATCATATCAAAATTCCTTCTTACTGCATTAATTCAGGGACTAATATGAGCTGGATGGAAACAGCAACTGATTTGGACGGTAACGCAAGAATCTTACCTATGGGCGGAACTGTTGATATGGGTTGTTATGAACAAATCCCGGAACCGGGAATATTTTTGATTTTAGATTTTGGATTTCTGATTTTGTGTTTTAATAAGCGTCAAATGTTGAACGTCCTAATGAAGTAACGCTTTGCGTTCAGCTATAAATTATTATTTATTATTTGTTGGAGGAAGTTATGAAATTGCATGGATTAAATTGGAGACTATTTATTATTTTTTGCTTGAGCGCTGGGATTTGTTTTTCAGCTGATTTCGGTCCGTTTACTCCAAAAAATAATCTCAAAAAACATAAGGCAAAAATAAAAGCCATCGTACAATGTACTAATACTTGCTTGACTAATGAACTCGCCCATGGTAAAACAATTAGCTTGAAAGATTCATCAACTGGACAGACAGTTGACGGTCCGCGAACATTGCTGGTTAAAAAGAAAAAGAATGGAAAGGTGGTAAAATATTATCTCAAACAAAAAAAAGACGCGGTAATTATCTTTAAACCTAAAAAGCAAAAATTATTGTATAAACTTTGGACTAATCTGCCGGCAAGCGTTATGCTCGTTACTTCAGGTGGAGGAACCAATTTGCCGATTCATACAAACGCTATGCTGAGAATTCCTGCCGGAACTTTTGCAATGGGTGATACTTTAAGCGATGGAAACGCAACTGAACGACCTGTCCATTCTGTTTATCTTAGCCCCTTTAATATTGATAAATACGAAGTTTCAAATGAAGAAATGCGGCGAGTTATGCAGTGGGCTTATGATAACAATAAAATTACCGCGACTTCGCTTACCATTATAAACACAAGCGGTAATCAGCAGGAATTAATCGATTTGGATTATGTGTATTGTCAACTTAGTTTTTCGTCAGGCAAATTTTCGGTTAAAAGCGGAAAAGAAAATTATCCGTGTGTATCTGTTTCTTGGTATGGTGCATGTGCGTATTCTAATTTCCGAAGCGAAATGGAAGGGAAAACTCCATGCTATAATTTTACTGACTGGTCGTGCGATTGGGGGAATTTCGGTTATCGCATGCCAACGGAAGCCGAATGGGAAAAAGCTGCCCGTGGTGGAATTGCCGGACATAGATTTCCATGGAATAATTCCGACAATATTACTCATTTACAAGCTAATTACTTTAGTTCAAATATGTATTCTTACGATGTAAGTTCGACACGCGGTTATAATCCAAATTACACAAATCAGCTAATACCATACACAAGTCCGGTAGGATCTTTTTTGCCAAACGATTATGGATTGTGTGATGTCGCCGGAAATCTTCAGGAGTGGTGCTGGGATTGGTATTACGCCACGTGGTATTTGCAAATTGATTCAAGAAAAACAAATACTCATGGACCGGCAACGGCGCAAACATATCGTGTTCTCCGTGGTGGGAACTGGGGAACAAGAGCGAATTTCTTAAGAAATTCAGCGAGAAATGGTGGTGTACCAACTGCTTGTGGTGTGGGAATTGGATTCCGGTGTGCTGAGAGCGTGCCTTATGAAATGGGATTTGTGCCTGAAGGAACATTTCGCATGGGTTCTGGTTGGGGTTCTTCACCGTTTTACGAGTCGCCAATTCATTCGGTTAAAATAAGTTCTTTTTATATTGATAAATATGAATTTTCAAATAAAAAATTGAGAAACGTTTTGCAATGGGCGTATGACAACAATAAAATTATTGTTTATGATTACGGAGTATTTAACGCCTCAGGAAATCAGCAAAAACTTTACCTTCCAACTCCGGAAATTATTTTCTCGAACAATACCGGATATACTGTTGCAGCCGGTAGGGAAAAATTTCCTTGTTATAATGTTACCTGGTATGGTGCGTGTTTTTTTTGTAATTGTTTGAGTGAAATGAACGGAAAAACACCTTGCTATGACTTGACCGACTGGTCGTGTGATTGGAATGCTAACGGTTATCGTTTGCCGACCGAAGCGGAATGGGAAAAAGCAGCCCGTGGCGGACTTGATCAAAACCATTACCCGTGGCCGAGTACCAGTTTTGAATATACTATTGATATTGATGGGAGCAAGGCAAATTACTATAATAGCGGAGATCCGTATAATAATAATCCTTATACCACTCCATGCGGATATTATAATGGAAATCAAATGCCGGCAGGAACTGATATGGCAAATGGTTACGGTCTTTATGACATGGCCGGAAACGTCTGGGAGTGGTGCTGGGATTCGTATGATAAAAATTGGTATTCAAATTCAGGGGCTACAACTGACGATACTCACGGCCCAACAACAATTTCTAATTATTCAGTTATACGCGGAGGGGATGCTAAAGAACCGGATGTGTTCAATTTACGATGTGCGAGACGGTATTATTGCAAAAAAGACTCGGCATATTGGAACACCGGATTTCGCTGCGTTACACATTAAAAATATTAATACTTATGAATAAAACTTTTGTTCCCGGAAAAGATGCTCCTCTTGAAGATACAATTTCTAAAATTAATCTGCTGCTTAAGCAACAAGGGTTTGAAATTGAAGAAGTCTCTTGGTTAAATCCATTGCCGAATGTCTGGTCGGTAATCGTTCGTGATAAGAATCGACATTGTCTT
>QMOL01000056.1 GCA_003648225.1 Chlamydiota bacterium | reverse complement strand
CAATGTAATATAATTCGTTTTCCCGCCATACAATGGTATGTCATTTGTTGAAAGACTCAAACCGCTCTCTTCAGCAATCGCTTTACAATTAAAACCGCCTTCGGAATCGCAATTCATAAAAAACCATTCATCATCCAGAATGTCAACTTGGGCGTTAAAAGATGTTGACCTCGTGTATTTGTCGTCAGTTGTTATTGAATGAGTAAAAGAAAATTTTGTTACCGGATTTCCTTCGTTATCCACTGCATTAAGCGCTAAAACAGCATTTTCTCTTACAATCAAATTGTATTCTGTTGTTTGATTCGGCTCTACTTCAACAGTATAACCCTGCTCAGAATAATAAACAGGAAGATAATATGAGCCGGAATTGTCAATAAGTTCAAAACCGTATTTTGCGGGAGCAATTACATCTATAAATTCATAATTACCGGTTTCGTCTATTAGAGTTTTATAATTAACTTGCTCAAACGGTTTATTTTTGTCTCTCTTTTCACTCGCTATTTTATAAATTAATAATGTTCCGCCGGTTAATGGTATTCCATCTTGAGTTAGAACCTTTCCTTTAATTGTCCCTGCCTGCCGCAAGACAATTTTTATAAATCCGGTGCCGGAATTAATTCCTTTAGAAATTCTCCCATATCCCGGCTCTTCAACAAACAAAGTCCCATAGTAATCTCTAAATGTCTTTCTCACTTCAATTGTAAATTTGCCGCCTTTATCCGTTATACAAGAAGCATAAGGTAAGTCGCGATTTCCGCTGCGGGCGTAAACAGTCACTCCTTCGAGCGGACTATCATCAAGTTCAGTCACAACGATTCCTGCTATACTCATTGTAGGAATTTTTCCGAACGAGAAATTCAAATAATTATCAGATGATTTAAAAATTATGTTTGTTTTAAAATCTTCATAGTTATCCAGTCTCATCCAAATTCTAAAACTACCTTTGGAAATTTTCGGAAATATATAACTCCCATTATTTCCAGGTTGAATTTCACCAAATGACTTCCCTGTATGATAAATTCCTTTTGTTTCTTTTTGAGGAAAAACTGATATAGTAAATTTGTTTGTTACAGGTGAACCGTCAGGCAATAAAGCTGTTCCCTTTAAAACTGAACTTTCCGGAATTTTAATATTAATTTCCTGATTAATTTTAGGATTGAATTTCTCCGAATAACATTCCGGTATATTATCCCCGGTTAAGCATATACGCATTTGACTGCAGCATACGACAGGTGGAAAAACAATTCTATTATCTGTAATATTTGTAGTTACAGCAAAGGTTATTTCTAAACCGTAAGCTTTTGCGCTTACAATTTTCGCTTGCAGATTTGCAATTTTATCGGGCTTATTTTCAATAACAGCTGTTATAACCGTTCCTTTTTCTTCCAGATTCACGTTAATATTTACCGGCAATGAATTATTTGCTGAAAGCCCTTTTTTCAATACATTTACCACTGCATAATCGTCATTATAAGCCGAAACCCAAAAGCCCGAAATATTTTTTTCAATATGAAATTCCGCTGTTCCGTTATCATTACTTTTTTTCTCAAAAAATAATTCCTTTCCATAACTTAATTTTGACAATGTCACTGTCGCTTCAACAGCCGGCTTTCCTTCGGCGGTAACTTTAACAATTACCATCCGTTTATTTTTATTTCTTTCTTCCGGTTGGATTTCGGGAATTTGATGTTGTTCAATTTTAACCGGTTTTTCGATTGGTTTTGTTTCTTTAACAACATTATTTGAAAAATTGGTTAGTATATCTTCAAAAGCAATCGGCTCTTCCTGCGGTTTGCAACCGACAAAAAATGCTGATAGAAAAAGAGCGGTTGATAATAATAAGAGCGTTGATATTTTTTTCATGTTTTTATTTTTTTGTTGACAGGATTCACAAGATTTACAGGTTAATTAATAATTTTTCTAAGATTACAAAATGGAATTATTTCCTTTCCGATCTCACTACTTTCCGGTTAAAATTTGTAAAAGTAATTTATCTGGTTCTTAAGCAAGTATTTTTGGCGTGCTTAACGAGCTTAGCGTGATATATTTTTTACTTTCGCGAAGGGCCAAGAGCGCAAATTTATCAGGATATTTTTACGGGTGGTAATTCGCCTGATTTTCTGCGTTTCTTAAGCAGTTTAACCGTATGTTTGGCGATTTTATCGTTCTTGGCAAGCAATTTATAAATAAAATATTTTGATTTTCTGTCAAGTGTTTTTATATTTAAATAAGTGAAAAGAAATCTCATCTTGTCTGTGGAAGAAATACATTTTATCGCGTTGCTTGAAAATAATAATGCGGAAAGATCTTTTACCGACCACCGATTATATATTTTAGCACCCGGTTTCACACGCTGAAGATCAAGTAGATGAAGTTTGTATTCTTTGCTCAAATCACCGACAACATAAATATGCCCTAAATAAAAATCTCTGTGAGTTAAGCCGGAATTGTGAAGCTTTCTCGCCAGTTTACCGACCCTCTCAGTCAGTCTGATTATATTATTAACTGACAAAGAGATTCCTTCATTTAAAATTTGTTCGAGTGAGCGTCCGTTTTTAAGTTCATCAGTAATAATGAAAGAAGATTTTTCGAAAATTTTATTTTTAAAGTCTTCGCCCATCGCGATTGCAGGCACGTTGGGAATTCCAATTGCCGTGAGAATTTGGATTGCCTGCCATTCGAGCCGCGCGTTTGACATCGGTTTCCGATATCGTAAGAATTCTAAGAGTGAATCTTTAGCGAACGTTTTGAAATGTCGTTTGAGGTACCAAATGTGGTCATCTTTTTTCAATGTTACAACTGTTCTTACTTTTTTGCGGGTGATTAAATCCACACCTTTTAGTTTCATAATATCGTCAAAAGCAAGATTTTGAAGTTTTGCTGTTTGAGCTGATAATTCAGGATTAACGAAAATTTTATTTTTCCTGATTTTGAACTGAAAATATCCGGTTTCAATACTTGCCCGTATAATCTCACCAATTATTTTATTTTGCTTTTTAATTGGAAAAATATTACGCGAATATTTTTTAAAAGCAGAAACCCTGTCACGAAAAGTAAAAAGACCGAGATATAATTGCGTGTTAACCGCCGTTAAATCATTTATTTTTTGACGAGTATTGCGAAAAGGAATTAAATAATTTGTAAGAGATGGTAAGGCGGCTCTTTTCACATCAATTAATTTTATTTTTATTGTTCCGGACGGCAATTCTTTCAACAAAATATGTTTTACCGCCCAACCGAATTTATAGATATGAGCATTATGGGAGGAGGAGATTATTTTTGCCATTTCCGATAAGAATTTTGTTTTCCGTTGTTGAGTTGAGTAATCGGAATTATCATTAGCCAATTGAATTTGCCATTCATCAAGGGAAATATAGCCGTCAAGATTTGATGTGCATAAAAAAGTTGTTTTTAAACCGTCACGTAAAATTTCACCATAAGAAATCAGTTCCGCGGTGGGGATTCCGGCTTCTTTCATTTTCTGATAAACTTTATACTCGTTCTTAAGCAATTTTGAATATTGTCCTGAAGCTCTTTTCAGGTAGAAGATTTTTTCATTTGTATTTTTGTCAAGCGATTTAACTGTTAAAATATCTGTACGTCTGAATTGTTTACCACGCAAAGTTCTATGCACGCGTTTTTCTGTTAGTTTAACCGCCAAATTTTTATTATTATTGTTAGATATGATTTTTTCAATATCAATAAAAGCTGTACATTTTTTAATTCCAAACGATGCAAAGAAATTTTTGTAATCAGATTGAATATCAAAATAGAGAACATAAGAATCTGCCGCGTTCCCAAGTATTACACGCGCGATTGACCGCCGTATAGACACGACAAGTAGTGCTCCAACAATACCGAGGCACCAAATTATAATAATTGCAATTATTAAGTAATGAAGTAAAGAATGATATTTTATTTCTAGAAGTTTCGGGCTTACAACAGCAGCATCGATATAACTATTTTTCAAAGAATTAACGATAATATTTCTCACGGAGTTTTGAGAAATATTTTCAGGTGTTAAAACCCGTTGAACACAAACATAACCTTTTTTACTTCTAAAGAAGAAATATCTTTCAATTGACTTCAAACCATTATGATGAAGATTATTTAATTGAAGAGAGATAGATAATGGCTTTGCTTTCCCGTCACGCATTTTGTTCATTTTATTCATAAAAAGCCGGAAAAGTTCGATGTCCAATTCTTCTTTTATTACCGCTTGCTTGAAATTTGTGAGCCATTTAAACGCGTTAAGCGTATGATTAATTTCAGAGAGCCGAACTTTCTGCTGTTCTTCGGAACAAAGAAACGAACACACTCCCTGGGATGGTCCTATTATTCCCTTATTGCGTAAAAGACTAAGCTGGCGCTGTGAAGCTTCAGCGGCTTGCATAGCCGACTCTTTAGTATCGCCGAAAGTACAGACATAAAGCGCCGGGCAATTGCTTGTGAGTGCCGGATTGAGAGTTGTTCTCATAAAATCACGAACTTGCAGCGGGTCAACGAGCGCGCGTTTTTTCATTTTTATTGAACAAGGCGACAGCAAAACTGTTTTTACGCGTTCAACCCGCGACTCAATAATGGCGGGGGAGTATAATTCGAGGAAAGATTTCAAACCGAATTCACTGAGATAAGCAAACGGTTTTTGCGCGATGGAATCCTGAAAAGAGATTGCGTCCTCAATTGATGGCGTTGAATGACTCCATCGACTCATTACCGGCTCTACACGCGCATAATCATCGACAAGTCGCAAGAAACGGAGATTTTTAACAATCCAATTTACGGGCACCGGCTGAACAAGTATCCACACAATTACAGCGACTGCAATCAGGCATGTAAAAGTCCACTTGATATATGAGCGTTTATTAATCATTATTTACCTATACAAAAGTCTGAGAAAATTTTATCCAGCAAATCTT
The DNA here is from genome assembly GCA_003648225.1 of Chlamydiota bacterium. Taxonomy (GTDB): domain Bacteria; phylum Auribacterota; class UBA3054; order UBA3054; family B51-G9; genus B51-G9. Next base: position 6,663 of record QMOL01000056.1, on the reverse strand, counting down.
CAGTTGAAAAGTCACCTGTTATTTCTCCGACGGCATTTAATGAATCGCGGATATCCATAACAATTAATTCAGACATTGTGTTTGATTTCAAAGATTTTAAGGAACAATTTATTAAATTTAATACTTTTCTCAACAAATTAATATGTCGCACGCGCATTAAAACAACATCATCATCAGCGAGAATTTTTTTCTTATGCAGTTTTTCAGCTATGAGATTATGAAGTTCATTAATTCCACTTCCGGTTATCGCGCTGATTTTGACTGAAGGGAAAATTTCATTTATTTTTTGAAAAAAGTTTTTAGTTTGTTTCGCGGGTAGATCGCATTTATTCCATACCCAGATAACTTTTTTATTATCGTTAATTTCATCCGGTAAAACCGGTTTTGCCGTTGGCGTTTTTTTTGAAATGTCACTAATCCAAATTACCATGTCGCTCGCGGATATCATATGCTTTGCCCGGGCGATTCCATGTTTTTCTACTTTTCCTCTTGCTGTGCGAAGTCCTGCGGTATCAATAAATCTAACGGGAAAACCTTCTATATTCACATCTACTTCCAAAGTATCGCGAGTTGTTCCCGGAATATCAGTCACCAAAGCTCTTTCCTCGCTGGCGAGTATGTTAAGCAGGCTTGATTTTCCTGCGTTAGGTTTTCCTGCGATTACTATTTGGAAGCCGTCGTGCAGAATTCTTCCTGTATCGGCGTTTTTCAACAGAAGATTTGTTTTATTTTTGATTTTATTTAATTGGCTTATCAGTAATTGATTTTTATTACTGCTATCAGATATATCATCAGGGAAATCTATCTCTGCTTCAAGATCAGCGAGAATATTAATCAGAATTTCCCGTATCTCATTGAGCGGCTTACGAAGATTACCTTCCAATTGTGAAACGGCGGCGCGGCGCGCAAGTTCAGTTGGCGCGTTAATTAAATCCGCTACGGCTTCTGCCTGTGTCAAATCTATTTTTCCGTTTACAAAAGCTCGTCTTGTAAATTCTCCCGGCTGGGCAAGTCGTGCGCCTTTATTAACAATGAGGTTTAAAATTTGTTGAAGAAGAACACTTCCTCCATGGCAATAAATTTCTACAGTATCTTCACCTGAAAAGCTTGATTTGCCCAGCATAATGCCGATAAGGACTTCATCAATTATCATTTCAGCGTTTTTAATTTTACCGAAAGTCAATGTATGAGTTTTCCTTTCGGAAAGTTTTTTTGCCCTGAGAGGCGTAAAAATTGAATCAGTTATTGCAAGAGCTTTACTACCGGAAACACGGATTATTCCTATTGCTCCGCGACCTGGTGGAGTAGCTATTGCAGTAATTGTGTCATCATAATTTATCACGATTTTTTCAAATAATGCAGATAGAACATTTGTCCCATAGTAATTATCTGGTTTAATAACCAGTAAAGAACTAATCCGGAAGGAGCTTTGTAAAAGAAAACCATCATAACAACCGGCATTAAATACATCATCCGTTTCTGACTCTTATCTCCGGTACTGGGCATTAACGCCTGCTGTCCAATCATCGCGGCGCCCATAACAATTGCGAGAGGATTAACACCATCGCCGAGGAACGGGATTGAGAATGGCAGAGTAGCAACATTATCCGGCAAAGATAAATCTTTAATCCATAAAAACGGAGCGCCCCATAATTCAATTGACCGCGACAAAGCGGCAAAAAGGGCGAAGAAAATCGGCATTTGAAGCAGCATAGGCAGACAACCGCCCATTGGATTCACACCATGTTTTCTGTACAGCAGCATCATTTCCTGCTGAAGTTTTGTTTTATCATCTTTATATTTTTCCTGTAGCGCTTTAAGTTCAGGTTGAACTTTCTGCATTTTCTGCATAGATGTAAAACTTTTTGTTTGAAGCGGCCAGGTAATTAATTTTATAATTACAGTAATAATTATAATTGCCCAACCGTAATTATGAACATATTTGTAAAGTCCCTTCAAACCATAAACCAGTATTGGTTTTGCAAGAAATGAAAACATTCCAAGATTTAATATTTCCTCATACTTTCCGCCCCGACCAACTGTTGTGCTTAAAACTTTAAGATTATCATAATCAGTAGGCCCGGCATAAAGTGTGGATGACCAGGAAGTTATGCCGCCTGATTGAATTGTCGGCAAGTTAAAATTAGCGTATCCGCTGATCTGTTTTTCTTTTTTATAATTAATTGTGTTTGCGCCAACTGCCAGAGCGTCTTTTTTTGGAATAAGTATATGAGTAAAATATTTATCTTTTACAGCAAGCCATTCTATAGGGCCGTCAGCTATTTGCAACGTTTTCTTTTTGCTTGGCTTTAATCTTTTAAGTTTTAGTTTTCCATCGTTAAGAGTGCATACATCAATGCTGCGCGGTTTCGTGTAGCGATCAGCTTTACTACTCACTTTGTTTATTCTGCCAAGCCAAACGCTGAATGAATTGCTTATACTAACTGCTGAGGAGGTTAAATTACTAAAAGTCATTCCTGCCTGCAGCAAATAACTATTTGCTTCCAGTTTGTAACTTTTTCTTACAAAAATTGTTTTGTCAATTGTTCCGGTAAAAATAATATCCGACTTCCCAATGAATTCAGGATTAAGAATCAAATTGTTTATATTTAACTTACCGAATTCGCGGATCCTTAATGGTACTTCCCAAGCATTACTCGCCGCGTTGATTGTTACGATCGGTCCTTTTTTTACTTTGGAATTGCGATGAACATTTATTTTTTCGATATCGCCGCCAAAAGATGAGAATGTAAATGTTACAAGATTATTTGATAGAATTGTCTCGGTTAGATTTTCGGTGATTTTACTTAAATTCGCGATAGAATTTACCGCTTTTTTAGACGATTTTGTTGCCGAGCCTAACGCGTTAGTAGCAGGGCTTAGAGCCGATTCGGTTTGAACCACAGAATTGGTTGAAGAAATCTGCTGTGCCGGCTGAGGTTTCGGACCATAAAAATGCATGTATAAAAAAACTAACAAAAATGTTAGTACGATAGCTGTAATTGAGTTTTTGTCCATTGAATATATTTAGGTTTAAAATTTTAATTTGTCGTTATTTGTTTCATCTGTTCCGTCTGTTTCGTCCGTTTATTGATCGTGGTCTTCATGGCACCGGATCATTCCCGCCGGGATGCCACGGATGGCATTTTGAAATTCGTTTTATTCCAAGCCATAAACCTTTTAAGAAACCATATTTTTTTAACGCTTCAAGCGTATATTGCGAGCAAGTCGGTGTATATCTGCATGATGGCGGCAGCCACGGACTGATTAATTTTTTATATCCGATAATCAATAAGCAAGCCATTTTTGTAAATATACCGGATTTCATTTATTATTTTATGATTTAATGATTGATATGATTTGGTGATTTAACATCGTTTCAATCGTTAATAATCCCCGCTTTTCGGCACAATTCGTTAAATTCATCTGTTAGCGTTTGCCAGGAAGTGTTTAATATTCCGCGTTCGGCGTGAACAACAATCCATAAGTTTTTCGGTAGTTTATGCCGGTTAAGGCGGACAATTTCGCGTAATCGGCGTTTAATTTTATTTCTATCTACTGCTCTTTTGTAAAATTTTTTACGAACAGTAAACCCGGCTTTGAATTCTTGCTTTTCCGGCGGATAATAAATGATTAAAGTCATTGTTTTACCGCGCGTTCGTTTTCCTTGAGTGTAAATCTCCTGAAAATCGTTTCTTAATCTTAAACGCAAATGTTTTGTAAATGAAAACGACGGCTTGGTAACCGTCGTATCATCTACAGTTTTGTCTTCACTCGAAGTAATTATACCGCAAGTTTGTGCCTGCCTTTCGCACGGCGCCTGTTTATTACTGCTCTTCCGCCTCTCGTTTCCATTCGTGATCGGAAGCCGTGAGTGCGTGCGCGTTTTAATTTCGACGGTTGATAGGTCCTTTTCATCCTTAGTCTCCTTCATAATTGGCACCACAATTGTTATAAGCGGTTACCATTAATAATTAATTTACTTCTTTATTATTCTTAATATGGTTACATATTATAACCAAACCGATTTTTAAAGTCAATAGATCGAATTGTTCGGGGACATATATATTTTCGTGATTGATCGATAAGGGCATTAATTGACGTTAGATAAGCTGTACTCCACCCCGTCTGCTGTAGCCGCCCTCATTGAGGGTAGAATTCTCCGCAGCCAGCGGCAGCGGCTACAAAAATCAGTAGTGGAGATTATTATCGTATTCTATAGCCGCTCTCGTTGAGAGCGGAGATAATATCTGAAAATAAACAAGATAGAGAAATTTCGGGCTGACCATGCGGAATACGTGTGCGTGCCCCGCGTATGCCGGGGTTATTTAATTGCAATAAAAAGTTTTCCGTTGCGAAAATTTAAGCAATAAATTTGTATTGACATTTAGTTAATTCTATGATACAATACCACTCGTATTTTTTTATTATAGAAATTTTATTTTCTATATATAATAACTAAAATTTATAACTCTTAAATAATATAAAAATGAAAAAAATTATAGCTATCGCTATGACTTGCCTGATAGCCGCATCTATCCAAGCCGCTGTTACAAATGTTTATGAAGGGGAAATAGTTTCTGCTTATTTGTCATTTCAACCTGTGCCTGATGATTTATGGCAGAGCTATCACACAACTAATTATATTGTGAAAGGCGCATTGCATGCCGTCGTTCCTGATGGGACGCTTTCGCTTTATGATTCAACATCTGTTGGTGATTTCGGCGACCCGAATCATGGTTTTGCCGGCAAGGGCTGTTGCTTGTTCCAAGACGGAATTAGCCCGGCTAACGATGTTACAATTCATATTGATTTTGATTTGCCGACTGTCGTTACATCTATCCAGGTTTTTTCTTTCTGGGGTGATGCCCGTCAATTCTCCTGCTTTGATGTTTATGGCTCTTCTTCCGGAACAAATGACAATACCGACTACACCTACATTGGCAGGTTGGTAAATGGCACGTTCGGTGAAACGAACTCGCCTAATCAGGAAATTTATCGCGTGGCAAGGCTTTATGACACATCGGGAATACCTCTAATGAGTAATGTAGTTTCAATTAAACTTGTTCAAAAAAATGTTGGTTATGGTACTGCTACACTTGGCGAAGGTGTTTTAGAGTTGCCCGGAACACCACAAGGTTCTTATACTGCAATTGCCGGAAGTTCTGAAAAAGAAATTGACATTATGGGCTTTTTCATTGTTGCTCCCAGTATGCCTTCTGTTGATATTACAAACCAAAATGCGAGCGTTTATTCTACTATTACGGATATCGGCGGAACAAATGTTAATGTTGTCGGTACAATGATTTGGACAAATAATAATACAGGAGCCGGCGGAAATTTCCCCGCTGCTTCAAGCTGGATAATTTCAGATATTGCGCTTGGCATAGGTCCTAATACAATAGATGTAAAAGGTACTAATGTTGATGGCGTTGTTGCAATGGATACCGTAGCAATAACTCGAGTTATTACTAATATGCCTTCTGTTGATATCACAACTAAACCGGCTATTGTTAATTATGATGTTGGTGATTACTCAATTAGTGGCTCAAATAATGTTAATGTTGTCGGCTCTATGACGTGGTCGAATTTACTTACGGGAGATGCCGGCAGTTTCCCCGCAGTTTCAAATTGGGTGGCATCAAACATTCCTCTTGGTGTAGGTATTAACGCAATAACAATAAGCGGGACAAATAACGCAGGCATGATAGCGAGTGATAATGTTACCTTTTCACGCTTGCCTGTCGGTGTTACAAATGTTTATGAAACGCAATCTGACCCTTCCGGCTTAACTTTCCAACCTGTACCGGACGATTTATGGCAAGACCCCGGCACAACTAACTTTATTTTAAAAGGAACATTGAACGCTGTTATGCCTGACGGAACACTTGCACTTTATGATTCACCAGCCGTTGGTGATTTCGGAACTCATGGCTTTGGCGAAAGTTGTTGCCTATTTAGCGATGGCATTAGCCCGGATGCGGATGTAGTAATCCATGTTGACTTTGGTTCAATAACAAGGGTTGATGAAATTCATGTCTTTTCTTTCTGGGGTGATGCTCGTCAATTCTCTTATTTCGATGTCTACGGTTCCACTTCCGGCACAAATGATAATGATTACTCTTTCCTCGGAACTTTGGTAAATGCTGCTTTTAGCGAAACAAATGATCCGCCTAATGCAGCTCATTATCGCGCTTCAAGGCTTTATAATGTGAATGGCGACCCGCTAATGAATGATGTAGTCTCAATTAAACTTATCCAAAAAAATGTTGGTTATGACTCTGGTTTTGGTGAATATGTTATGGAAGCACCGGGAACACCGTTTGGCGAATACGAAAGTATTAGAGGAAGTTCTGAAAAAGAAATTGACATAATTGGTGAGGTTGTTCCTGAGCCGGCGTTGTTGATTAACATGCTAATACTTGCTTTCGCGTTCTTACGCAGAAAATAAGCTGATTTTAATTAAGATTTGAGCAAAGATTTATTCGGAATTTCAGCTTATTCCATTTTCTTCAACTTCTCTTCCGCTTTTTTCGCGTAAGAGGTGTTTTTATATTTTTTCTGTATTCTTTCCAATTCATTTCGCGCTTCTTCCTTGTCTCCGGAATTCTTATATGCTTCCGCGAGAACAAAGCGCGCGTTTATCGCCCGGCTGCCGAATTT
>QMOL01000055.1 GCA_003648225.1 Chlamydiota bacterium | reverse complement strand
TTACTCCAAACTTTTTCAAAATCATCTTTACTGAGCCCGGCGGAAATCAGGTCATCACCGAGATAAGGTTGAAGTATATCGAACCAGCAATCATCAGCATTTTCCAACCGTGTTTTTTCTTCGCAAAGATGTTCATGAGTATCGATAAAAGGAGTTTGATAAACTTTTTCTTTTATAATCTTTTGAATGTCTGTTTTTGTCATATTTATTTTTAAATTTCCGGATAATCCATAAACAGTGATTTCCAGCTTCCAAGTTTAGATTTCTAATTTCAAATACTATTCATATCTTAAAGCATCAACGGGATCAAGTCGTGAAGCGAGTATAGCGGGAATTAATGAACCAAGCAGGCATAATCCAACCGCGCTTGCTGAAACAAGAATTACATCTGTCGGAACAATAACAGAAGGAATAGCGTCAAAATAATAAACATCCGGCGGGAAAAAACTAAAACCTGTATGCCGTTCAATAAATTTTGATATTGCGTCAACATTATGCGCAATCAGTAATCCACCGGTTAATCCGAAAAGCACACCGGTTAAAGAAATTAATAATCCCTGTAAAGTAAAGAGTGCGCCGATAGATAATCTTGTTGCGCCGAGAGAGCGAAGTATGCCTATATCTTTAGTTTTTTGAAATGCGACCATAACAAGAGTGCTGATAATATTTAGCGCGGCTACAACGCTAATAAGAAGCAGAATAATGAACATAACGCGTTTTTCCATTTGGACTGCGCTAAAAAGAGCTTTGTTTTTGTCCATCCATGTTCGTACATAATACATTGGTCCCAGTTCTTCCTGAAGCATGTTTTTAACTTCAGACGCTTTATCAACATTATCAAGTTTGATTTTTATCGCATGAACTGAATTACCGAGTCTAAATAATTGTTGTGCTGAATGTAGAGTTATAAAACCGAAACTTGAGTCATATTCATAATTTCCCGAATGAAAAAAGCCCGCAACTTTGTATTTCATTCTTATTGGCTTAAGCCCATCAGGTGTTTGAACAGTTGCTGTTGATGTAAGGTGAACAATGTCGCCGATTCTAGACCCGCGCTGCCGAGCCACTTGATCGCCGAGGATAATTTCATCATCAGTTATATCCGGAGAGCCGACAGTAACGAATTTTTCCATTTCCGAAACTTCTTTTTCCAGTTTGGGATTGGAACCAAGAACATACAGTAAGCTTCCGCGTCTCATAGAACCCATTAAAACAGGACCCGAAATATATGGAGCGGCGCTAACCACATGCGGCATGAGTTTCACTTCATCAGCAGGAATTTTCCAATTGCGCAGCGCGTGTGAACCGGATTGGGTTAAAGTAACGTGAGCGTACATTCCAATCACCTTTTTTTTCAATTCTGCTTCAAAGCCGGTCATAACTGAAGTTACGATAATTAGCGCTGCAATCCCGATGGTTACGCACAAAATAGAAATAAAAGTAAAGAAGGAAACAATCCCTTTATGACTTTTTGAGCGCATAAGGTACCTAAAAGCTATTGAGAATTCGTAAAACATACTTGCAAATAAATTTTTTTTTGATAAAATATTGTTATATGAAAAGAACACTATTAAAATCTAAATTACATCGTGTCCGAATAACGGACTGTTCAATCAATTATATTGGCTCAATTGGTATTGATGAGGCGCTGATGGAAGCAGCCGACATTATACCATACGAAAAAGTTCTTGTCGCCGATATAAATAACGGCAACCGGCTGGAAACTTATGCCATTCCCACACCGCGCGGCAGCGGCAAAATAACTATCCTCGGCGCCGCGGGCAGATTGGTGGAAGAGGATGACATGGTTATTGTAATGTCATTTGCCTCGTATTCGCCTGAGGAAGCATCAGCTCACAAGCCGAAAGTTATATTTGTCGATGATGAGAACCGGCAGGTACCGGGTAAATAGTTATTGGTTAACAGGTGATTGTCAACTATCATTTACCAACCTAGAATAAACTCATCTGGTCGCTTTCCGGTAAATCGCCGAACACGCCGGATTTGAACATTTTTTCAAGGATTGTTCTGTTACATTGAGTTCTTCTTTGAATGTCTTCAACACTTGAAAACTTTTCCTTCTGTCTTTCCGCGATAACTGATTCAGCGGCAGCTTCACCCAATCCCGGAAATGAAGTCAGCGGCGGAATTATTTCACCATTCTCAATAATGCATCTTGTTGAATGAGATTTATAAATATCCAGTTTTCTCATTATAAATCCACGCTCAACCATTTCAAGAGCGATTTCAAGAGAATCTAATGAGCTTGCATCGTTATGGCTAAGGTTTCTTTTTCCTTCAGCCAGTAAATTTTCCATAGCTTTAATTATTGTGTTTTTTCCGCCGGCAACGATTTGCGGATTAAGAGCTCCACGTTTAACGGTAAAATATGAAGCGTAAAAAGCGACAGGATAATGAACTTTACAATAAGCGATTCTAAAAGCATTAATCACATAAGCAACCGCATGAGCTTTAGGAAACATATATTTTATTTTAAGACATGAATTAATATACCATTCAGGCACATTCTTAACTTTCATGATCTCAATATCTTCCGGAGTAAGTCCGCGTCCTTTTCTTACCTTTTCCATTATTTTAAAAGCGGAAAAAGATTCGACTCCTTTATTAATTAAATAATGCATAATATCATCGCGTGTGCAGATAACATCTTTCAAAGTTGCTGTTTTATTTTTTATCAAATCGCGTGCGTTGTTTAACCACACATCAGTGCCATGACTCAAGCCTGAGATTCTTATCAAATCTTCAAATTTCTTCGGTCGGGTGTCCATTAACATTCCACGCACAAAATCAGTTCCAAACTCGGGAATGCCAAGAGTCCCGACTTTGCTTTTGTTGTTGCGTCCCCGGATTTTAAGTGCTTTAACGCTTGAAAATAAGCTTAAAGTTTCTTTATCATTTAGAGAAATTTGTGTGATATCTTTCCCTGTAAATTCACAGAGAAGACGAATTTGCGTCGGGTCATCATGGCCAAGAATATCAAGTTTCAACAGTTGATCTTCCATCGAATGATAATCGAAATGAGTTGTTTTGGTTCCACTGCTGATTTTATTTGCCGGATATTGAACAGGGCAGAATTCAGTTATATTTTTGTCTTTGGGAAGAATAATCATTCCGCCCGGGTGTTGCCCGGTTGTTCTTTTAATTCCTGTAAGGCCGATTATAACACGTTCTATTTCCGCCTGAGGCCAATCTTCTCCGATGCTTTCCAGGTATTTTTTAACAAAGCCAAAGGCGGTTTTGCTTTGTAGAGTACTCATTGTTCCCGCGCGGAAAACGTGCTCTGTACCGAATAATTCCTCAATATAATGATGAGCCCGGGACTGATATTCACTTGCGAAATTCAAGTCAATATCCGGAGTCTTATCACCTTTAAACCCTACAAAAGTTTCAAAGGGAATGTCAAAACCATAACGTTCCATTTTAGCACCGCATTTTGAACATTTCCTCGCGGGAAGATCAACTCCAAGCTCCGCCGTTATACCTTCAAGAGGAGTGGCTCTCTGATCACCGTGTTCATCATAAGCAACAAATTCAGTAAAAAAACAATTTGGACATGTGTAATGTGTAGGCAGGCTGTTTACTTCGGTAATTCCGCTAAGGAAAGCAACAAAACTTGACCCTACGCTGCCGCGAGAACCGACAATATAACCGTCATCAAGAGATTTTTTCACAATTTTTTGTGCAAGCATATATAAATCGGCAAATCTGTTCCCGATAATATCATTCAATTCTCGTTCCATTCTATCTTTAACAACCGGATGAGGATTTGCTCCGTAGAGTTCTTTACAGCGACTTTTGCATAAATTTTTTAATTCATCTGTTGCGCCTTCAAGGGTAGGAGGATGAAATCCATCCGGAATAGGTTGAATATTTTCAATTTTTGACGCAATTCTTGCCGGCGCGTTAATTACAATTTCTTTTGCTGTTTCTTCGCCAAGATATGAAAATTCCTTCAACATCTCATCGGTTGTCTTAAAAGATAATGTCGCTTTATTATCGTTATCATCTCCACCTTTGTCATAGCCCTGGCCAATCTGCAAAATTTTCCGTATCAACGCGTCTTGTTCATCAACCACATGAACATCACAAGTCGCGCAAATTTCTTTTGAAAACATTTTTCCGACTTCAATGATTTTTTTATTAAGTGTTTTTAATTCATCTTCAGATTTAACAATGTTTTTGGAAATAAAAAAACTGTTGTTCGCTATCGGCTGAACTTCTAAATAATCATATAAATCAATAGTATTGCTAAGTTGCTCTTTTAATTCATCCGCTGTAATTTTTTTAAGATGCTCAGAAAGAACTAACTTAAATATTTCACCACTTTCACACGCGCTGCCTATAATCAGACCATCCCGATGTTCCATTAGAATATCGCGCGGGATAAGTGGTTTGCTATAAAAGTATTCTGTATTTGAAACAGAAACAAGTTCATATAAATTACGTAAACCGGTAAGATTTGCCGCGTATAAAATTATATGATAAACTTTTTTCTTAAACCCGGAAACTTCTTCCTTGGAAAGCGACTTGCCTTTAAGCTTACGGGATATTACTTCGGACACCTTTTCGCTCATGTGGTTTGTGAGGTACCCCTCCATTCCAAGCAATATCTTTATGTTGTGTTTTTTCCCAAGTGAAAATGCCTCAGGAAAAACATGAACATTCCCGTGATCGGTAACACCAATAGCTGAATGTCCCCAATACGCCGCGCGTTCAATCAGGTCGGATATTTCTGCCAAACCATCCATTTGGCTCATTTTTGTATGGGCATGAAGTTCGATGCGTCGTTTTTCACAAGTATCACGCCGGATTTTTGAATCTGTTTTTTCTACTAATTCAACTTTTAATTCAACGTCTTCCTTATTATAAATAGGTTCTAAAGTTCCGGTAACAGTTATCCATTGACCTGCTTTAAGTTTTAAATATTGTTTTGGTGGTTGATTTCTGTTGTTATAATCACCGTTATTCTGACGTATAGAACACTCTATCGTTGATGAGAAATCTGTAATAGAAAACTTCTCGTTTTGATAATGACGCTGACCGGGAGGATTGTATGTAACGACCTTTCCGCTTACTGTAAATTTATTACGAACAGCTTTGTTGTCAACAAGTTCTTTAATATCGGTAATTTCACCATGCTTTGTGTTAGGAATACTGTAAAGAATATTCTCGCGCTTTCTTACTGAAGCCGAAATCTTCTTTTCTTCTTCTTCTTTAACTTTCTGCACATGCTGTTTAATTTTTTCTTCTATAACTGAAGAAAAATCCCCGGCACTAAATAAAATTTTCGTGTCAGTTCCTAAAAACGACTTAAATTTTTCTTGGATTATTTCTCTACAACCAGCTTTCTCAAGGGATTTTACAGCTTCAGGATTGCTTACCTTTATATTAATGTACCCATTCTCAATTTCCCAGTCTACCGGATCAAGCAATGCGGTCAATATTTCTGACTTGCGACTTATGTCATAACAAATATCATCCCAGTGAATTTTAAGAAACTGACTAAGAGGGAAATTGGAAGAATACTTCGGACGGAAAAGAATATGTTTTACTTCATTTTCGGTTCGTTTAAGGAGAGATTGCCGTAATTTTGGCAGAATATCAGCGGATTCAGGAGATTTTACTTCAAAATAAAGCTCCCAGCAGCCATTTTCATGATCAATGTGTAACTTGTCAAATAATAATGATTTTACATTACTTTCTGACAGATTAATACCAAACTGTTCATCAAAATTTATATTATTAAGTGATAATACCGTTTTCACAAATCTATATTCTTTTTTAAGTTAATAAAATTATATCAAAGCTGAACTTTTCTCGCAAGGGCTGAAAAGAAAAAACAATGCTGCATGGTTGTAAAATTGGTTGCAAAGCGACCCTAAGGTTATCCTGATAAATCGGGTCTTAAGGTTGTAAGGTTAGAACTTACTACATCAATTTTTAAATCTAAACATCCTAACAATCAGGAAATATTACACATTTGGGGATTTTTTATTTAACTTGCGCTTTTCATTTTTTTGGATTTTTCGAGCTTTCTGATTTTTAACACTCACTTCGAATCGAAGTAAGCTACTCAACCTTTAAACCAACTTGCTATCGTCTTTGCCAAACAACTAATAACCAATAACCAATAACGAATAACAAAGTCCCGCCTTCCGGTATCGTTTCAGGAAAAGCGCCTGGAGTAGGAATACCCGGGATCCAATTATCATTTGAATCAGTATTTTCAAATTCCGCGGTAAGATCATTTAAATAGCGATTCCATGAAATTCCTGTTTGGGAAGAATCATTATAAGAAAAACTGTTGATGATTCTGCCTGAATCATCTCGCAAAGTGATTATATCGGCCGCCGGGTCAGGCTGTTCAGAAGAGAGAATTGTAAGAACGCCTTTTTTAGCCGCGCAAATTTCTGTTGTTTGGTTTGTAAAATAAATTACACTAAACTGATTTGGCAAAAGCCAAGCATTTGTAGTTGAAAAAACAGGTCCAATTCCTTGTGAATTCGTAAGTGAAAAATTCCCGATATCAATCGGTCGGCAGTCGGCGTTGTAAAGTTCTATAAAATGCTCTGAAAGGTCATTTTCGGCAAGAAAAACTTCTGTTAGTAATATCTCAGCCGGATTGTCAGTAAAACTCTTTACAAAATTATCAGCGCCTTTTGTAAAAATATTGGTCACATACCAATCAACTTTCCTGTTACTATCAACATAATTACCATTTTCGTCGCGCCACCGTGAAAGCGATTCGCCGGCAGCATAATTTTTTCCTGTAACTTTTACAGTTCGTGCATTATATTCATTTGATGCGTAATTATTTCTAAGCAGGGGATATTTCCACATAAATTCCGCCATTGAATCAAAATCGCTTGCGTTACCGCTAGCCATTGTGCCGCCGTTATTCCAGATTACGCCGTCAACAGGCTGACCTTGCTTTAGCAATTCTAACTGATCATCTGTGGAAGTAAAATCAAGATTATCTGTAATGTATAAATTTAAAATGCCGTCATCTATGGAATTTATGTCTGAATTTGCAGGGTTACCTTTGCTAATTACAGCATAATCTCCCGGCTGGATAATTGCGGTATTTGTTGCAATTATTTGTGGGTCTCCATCAATATCGGAAACAGCCCAATTTTGCAAATTTTCGGCGATGCAGCCGGCATTATAAAGTTCAATGAATTCGTCTTCCGCGTGAGTTGAAGACCGCCAGACATCCATTTCTGTCACAAGAATTCTTGCGTGGTTTGTTGCGAATGCGGGAGATAAAATATAATTCTGCCAAACAGGAAAATGGTCGGACGCGTTTGTTGATGTAGCTGTGGAAAAACCGTCTGGAAGGGGACACCCGGTATCGGTTCTAAAAACCATTCCGCTTGAGACTACAAGCCGCGGATTTGGAAACTGATAATCAAATCGCCGGTAATACGGCGCATTCATCCAAGTCGTGTCGTAACCGGAGCACGGGTCAACTGTATTTAAAACTCTTAAATTAGCTGAAGAATTTGTTAAAATTGTAATTGCATTGCCATAGCCGCCGGCATCGTCGTCGGTATTCAAGTCGCCGCACATAACGATTTGATTATTCGGAAATTCCGCACAATAATTTGTGATAATATCGCGCGTCATTGTTGCTTCTTTTTCTCGCTGCTCTTTTTCAAGAGTATCAGTTCCCTGCTTAAAATGCGAACTGAAAACAGCTGTTTTGTCCGCACAAGGAACATCAATCAAAACATACAAAAGTTCACGGGTAAAATCTAAAATAAAAGGATTGTAATAAATATTGCTGTAAAACTGAGCCTCGATAATAGGGTATCGGCTCATTATTGCCTGATTATGAAATGTGTCCTTATCGCCGGGATAATTTCCGACAAGAAAGACAGAATAGTTTTTGAAATATTGGTCGCGTAATTGTAAAATAATATCAGGATTTCCTCCGCGAATCTCCTGAAAACAATAAATATCAGCATCAAGGTATCGCGTTATTCTTGCCAGGGCATCATACTGCTCATCATCAATATCTTTAGCGAAACGCATAGTGTTAAACGTTACAATAGAAAGATTGGTTGTTGCAAATATCGGAGATACGGTAAAGCATAATAAGCCAATAAGGCTAAAAATTAATTTTTTCAATTTCGGGTCGGGTCGGTGATTAATCCTGATTTATGAGCTAAATCGGTAAATTCTTCTTTAGAAACTTCTTCCAATTGTTTTCCGCGTTTTTTAAGATTTTCATTTAATTTTATCATTCCTTCCGTCATTTTACCGTGTGTTTCTTCCGAGCCGCCGGCAAGGATGAAGTTATCGCCTTTTGTAAGACGTTTGTGGCCGTCATTTTCTAATGCGATTCCGATAATTAATACTTTTCCTTTTTTATTTTCAGACATTTTAATAAGTTATTTGTTAATAGTTATTCGTTAATCGTTTAATAATAATTGGCAAAGACAATCTACCTGTATTATTTCAATATCAAAGTTTAGGTTTACTTGAAAATTGATTATTTCTTGTTGTATATTGAATATTTTTTATTATGCACTTCCCGCTGTTTGCCGCAAATATGCTTCAATAAATTTATCAATATCTCCGTCAAGAAATTTAGTTGTATCGCTTGTCTCGATATTTGTTCTGACATCTTTAACGAGATTATACGGGTGGAGCACATAAGAACGGATCTGACTTCCCCATTCGATTTTTTGTTTATCGGCGTAATTTTGCGCGGCTTCTTTTTCCTGTTTTTCAAGCTCAAATTGATATAATTTCGCTTTTAACATTTTCATTGCCGTAGCACGATTCTTGTGTTGCGACCGCTCGTTTTGACATGCCGCAACAATTCCTGTCGGTAAATGGGTAATTCTGACAGCGGAATCAGTTACATTAACATGCTGCCCGCCTGCGCCGCTTGAGCGATAAGTATCAGTTCTTAAATCTTTATCATCGATTTCGATTTCGATGTTTGAATTCACTTCTGCTGTAACATCAACAGAAGCAAAAGAAGTATGGCGGCGCTTATTTGAGTCAAAAGGTGAAATTCTAACAAGGCGGTGGACTCCGCGCTCAGCTTTAAGATAACCATAAGCATATTCACCGGAGATATGAATTGTTACAGATTTATATCCGGTTTCTTCACCATCAATGAAGTCGATTTTTTCAACTTTCATTTCGTGGGCTTCGCCCCAGCGTATATACATTCTGAGAAGCATTTGCACCCAGTCGCACGCTTCAGTTCCGCCCGCGCCTGAATGAATTGTCAAGTAAGCGTTATTCGGGTCAAGTTCACCATTTAAAGTCATTTTGAATTCGAACTTATCGTATATTTTTTCAATTTCCAAAGATTCTTTTTTTATATCTTCAGAAAGTGATTCATCTTTTTCTTCCGCGGCAATCTCGGCAAAATCAAGAAAGTCAGAGACTTGTTCACTCACAGTTCGTGAGTCATTAACAAGTCTCTTAAGAATTTGTTGCTCCTTAAGCAGTTCTCTCGCGCGGTCGCCATCGTTCCACAAGTCAGGTGAAGAAGTCAATTTCCCCAGTTCATCAACTCGTGTTTTTTTCTCATCTATATTAAGATTAGTTAACAGATGATTCAATCGTTTACTGATATTTTTTATTTTATCTATTTCTAATTCATACATAATATATATTATACCAAAAATTTTATTTTTTTTACGGACCAAACAGATCAAACAGACGAACAGGCTTTTGTAATCATTGGATTTGTTGGGTCTATTTAGTCCGTTGAATTTAAAATAAAAAAGCCCCGATGCAAGCATCGGGGCTAATTTCAAACTAATTTATTCAAAAATAAATTATTCAGTAACAATTGTGTCAAGTGTGACGTTTTTGTTTTTTGAGCTCCAGTCAGCTGTGCTTTTTACGTGAACTGTACCAGCAGATTGAATTTTAGCAATCCATTTTGTTTTGCCAACTTTAGCAGGTGTTGCTTCTGTTGCATCAACATAACCAATGCTTCCTTTCTTAGCTTTGATAGCTTTGATCATTGTTGTTACAGGAATATTCACTTCAGCGCCGCCAACAGCATAGTCATAAGCACCAACTAATACATCTTCAGTTGCATCACCTTCGATACCGCCGTCTTGTGTCATGATTTTAACACCTTTAGCTGCTGTACCTGCGATAGCGCCGCTGATATCATTAACGAGAACCATTTTCATTGTTTTAGCGAGTACTGTTCCAACATTAACACCTTTCAATTTAATCGAAAGTTTTTCATTTCCTGTGAGAGTTGTAATAATGTTGGCAGGATCTGTGATATCAGGAACTTGAGTTGCAATAACGATACTGTCAATAGTACCGGAGATTTTGCCTTTCTGTTTGATTATTTTTCCACCATCAAGCATAATGCCTTTTACATTATTTGCTTCAGTGATCTGAAGTTGGTCTTTTGCGCCCATGCCTGTGAAAACTACCCAACCGTTTGTCAATGTAGATGTTGCGCCTACTTTTGTTTTTAAGAAACCTTTAAGACCTCCGCCGAAGTCAGTTGGCGTTTTAGCTGCATAAAGAACAGCTGCGAGAACGATTGATAAGCAAATTGCTATATTTAATACTTTTTTCATAATGTTTGTCTCCAATATAATGAAGTTAAAATCTTTTGTTTAATCCGTGCTTTTACTTTAAAAGCACTTTCTATTTTAAATTTTCTTGCCGGGGATTGCACTTGCTTTCCCAGCATCTATCGAAGATTGCGACGCATTCAGCTGCCGTCAATCTTTCTTTTAAATTATAGCCACATGAAAGTTCTTCTTACTTTTCACAACATAGTATATCATAAGTAGTGGTAAATGTCAAGCGGATATTGGTTTTTATAAAATATTCAATATTAACTTATGTTATTTTCCCTGTCATCATAATATCACAATCGATTTGTTCTATATGTAAATCATCTAAAATTACCGCATTAGCTATTTCTTCAATTCCAATTCCGCCAATAGGTGATAGGCTGTTTTGTCCTCCGATGATTTTTGGCGCGATAAAAACAGATACCTTATTAATAAGGTGATTATCAAATAGGGCTCCGAGCAAAGAGCCTCCACCTTCAACGAAAATGGACGAGATATTTTCAGCGGCAAGTTTTTTAAAAAGTTCGGGTAATATAATTTTATCATTGGCACCTACGGAAACTTTAATTATTCTTGCTCCGGCATTTTCAAGAAGTTGAATTTTTTCCACAGGAGCGTTTTTTCCGCAGGCAATAATTGTTTCCGCACCGCTTTTTAATATTTTAGCTTCGACAGGTGTTCGGCACAAACTGTCAATAATTATCTTTACGGGTTGGCGCCATTTACCTTCCAGACGAACATTTAGTTGAGGATCATCTTTTAGAATAGTGCCCGAACCGGTCATAATTGCATCATATTCCGCGCGCAAATTATGGACGAATTTCCTGCTTTTATCGCAACTTATCCATTTTGAGCTTCCTGTTCGGGTAGCAATTTTGCCGTCTAAAGTCATGGCCCATTTTGCGTGAACAAAAGGCAAACCGGCAGTGATGAAGTGATTAAATTTCTCATTGAGATTTTCGCATTCCTGATCATTAATGACTTCAACTTCAATTCCGGCATTTTTTAGAATTTCAACAGCT
>QMOL01000054.1 GCA_003648225.1 Chlamydiota bacterium | reverse complement strand
TCAGATTTATTTTAACATTTTCTGATTTGCTGTTTGTAATAACAGTATGAAAGCCTTTCAACAACAAAGATATTTTTTTATTTTTTACGAATTGTTTTGCGAGAGTAATACGGTCGGAATCCGTTTTATCCGGTTTCACGCCCGATAACCTTTCAAATTCACCCGGGTGAGGTGTTAAAACAACATTTTCGCCAAGTCCATTTAATAATTCTTTTTTTTGAGCAATAATGTTTAATGCGTCAGCATCAATTACGACTTTTTTATTCAAAATTTCCGGGATTATATTTTCAAAGAAAAAGTACGTGTCCTTATTTGTTCGAATACCCGGACCGATTGCCACAGCATCGAATTTACTAATTTTATCAATAATCCCGGCAATAGAATTTCCGCTAAAATATCCTTTGCCATTATCATCAAGAGGTAAAGTCATACAAAAAGGCATCGCCGGAGCGACTAATTGTAAAATAGAATTTGGAACCGCGAGTGTTACGAGTCCGCAACCGCATTTAATTGCCGCTTTTGCGGTTAAGATTGCCGCACCGGTCATTCCCATTGAGCCTGCGATAACAAGGAGGTGTCCGAAATTATTTTTATGAGCTTTTAAATATTCAATCGGGCTTTTTTGTTGATTATCATCGACAAGATCAGTTGATTGAACATCATAAGCACTATTTTCTTTAAGATATTTCTTTATGATTTCATCAGAAATTCCGATATCAATAACTTCTACACGACCACAATATCCGGCACCCGTTTCAGTAAGCACAGCAAGTTTAGGATTTGCAAACATCGCTGTCCATTTTGCCTTAACGGCCGTACCGCAAAGTTCACCTGTATCGCAATTTAAACCTGATGGAATATCAAGTGAAAAGACGGGAATATTCAAATTATTAATTTTCTGAATTGCGGGTTTAAAAATTCCTTTAACTTCACCTCGGATTCCCGTGCCGAGAATTCCGTCAATAATTATATCACCGTGCCAGTCAAAAGAATTTATTTTTTCAACATCAAGAATAACGGAAATACGAGGGGATAATTTTAAAAGTTTTTGCAAATTGAGTGCCGCGTCACCTTTGTAATCAGAATAATCGGCAAGACAGATTATTTCAACAAATTTGTCGTTTTGGATTAAATAGCGTGCGATAACAAATGCATCGCCGGCATTGTTTCCTTTACCGGCGAAGATCAGGAATCTATCGGCATTTGGAGCGGCGATATTTTTGAGGAATTTGAATGCTCCGAAACCCGCTCTTTCCATAAGGAGTTCACCCGGAACACCTGAAGCGATAGTTTCAGAATCAAGTTTTCTGATAATTTCGGAAGGAAGAAAAAGCATTTAATAATCAACCTAATTGCTCTAATTAATCTAATTGACCTAAATAATAAACAAACTCCCAAAAAGCAATTGGATATTTCTTAACATTGGGATTTGTTTAGATTAATTAGAAATTAGGTCAATTAGAAATTTTAGATTATTTAATCTAACATATATCAATAATTTCAACATCCATAGTTTTGGAATCAAGAACCGCGACCGTATATTTCCCGGTACACCAGCCACAAACTTCTCCGGGATTTATGATTAGAGTTTTCCCGATTTTTCGAACATCAATTTCGTGGGTGTGTCCATAAACAACCACATCATAATCGCCGCTTTTAGCGAGTGAATCGACGAGATCGTTTTCGTGAAGGACGATAAATTTCAATTCATCTATTTTGCCTTTAAAACAACGTTCATGAAGTTCCCCTATATTTTTGTAACGTTTTTTGAGGAAGAATTTCTCACCGTCATTATTACCAAAGACACCAATGAACGGCACATCAATATCTTTCATATATTCAAAAGTAATAGGCGAAATAAAATCTCCGGCGTGAATAATCATCTCCACACCGTACTCTTTAAAAACAGCGACCGCAGAACGAATCATCGTCATACGGTCGTGAGAATCTGACATTACGCCAATTTTCATATCAGGCGTTTAAGTGAAAATTATTCAGCTGCTTCAGTAGATTGCACAGCAGTGGGTTGCGCAGTAGTGGATTTATTCCTTAATTTTGCGAGTCGGGAGACGCGTCTTGAAGCTGCGCGTTTATGAATAACACCTTTAGTTGCCGCGCTATCGATCGCAGCAGCCGCTTCGCGAACTAATTTATCCATATCAGCCGTATCGGTTGCAACAGCGGCAGCTCTAACTTTTTTAGAAAGAGTTTTGATTTTAGATTTAACTTTCGTGTTACGAGTTTTCCGTTTTTCATCCTGACGAATTTTTTTTTCTCTGTGTTTATGACTTGGCATACTAATTTTTATTTATTGTTAATCAATACTTGTTTGGGCGATATAGCCGTGTTTAAGTTATTATTCTTTACACATTATATTAAAAAGTATTTTTAAAGTCAATGAGTTGTTCGGAGGTGGGTGCATGTAAATTTTCGTGCAAGTTCTAATTATGGTCAAAAGTGTACAAATATCACACAGCGGAAATTTTCACATTTAGAACACACTTTTATTTTATTATGCCTTAAAGCGTGATTTAGCGGTAAAACTCTTTTAAAAGCCTTTTTTCACACATTCACTTGACTTTTCATGCCTTATTAGTTATAATATTTAATCTATATTATAATATATAGTGTAGAATGAATATATTAACTATACAACATACTGAGAGGGAATTATATTATGTCCGGTCAGAAATACGATGCAACTACAATTACCGTTCTCGAAGGCATCGAAGCGGTAAGAAAACGCCCAGCTATGTACATTGGAGATACGAATGTTCGTGGCTTTCACCACTTAGTTTATGAAGTTGTTGACAATGCTATAGACGAGGCTCTTGCAGGTTACTGCGATAAGATTGAAGTAGTTATTCATCAGGATAATTCGATTACCGTAATTGATAACGGTCGAGGGATTCCTGTTGACATGCACAAGAAGATGAAAAAGCCGGCACTTGAAGTTGTTCTTACAACTTTGCACGCCGGCGGTAAATTTGATAATAAAAGTTATAAAGTTTCCGGAGGGTTACACGGAGTCGGTGTTTCATGTGTTAACGCGCTTTCGGAATGGATGGAAGCAGAAGTTAAGCGGGACGGAAGCGTTTACAGCATGACATTCAAAGCCGGAAAGCCTACCGGTCCGATGGAAAAGATAGGTAAATCTAAAGGGACGGGGACGAAGATATCATTTAAGCCTGACAACACGATTTTTGAAGTTTCGGAATTTAGTTTTGATATTCTGGCCAATCGTCTTCGCGAGCTTGCCTTCCTTAATAAAGGGATTAATATCAAGCTTATTGATGAGAGAGAAGAAGGAAAGGAGAGTAAATTCAATTATGAAGGTGGAATTATTTCTTTTGTTGAATATCTTAACAAAAACAAGAACGCTCTTCATGATAAAGTCATTTATTTTTCCAAAGAAAAAGATGATGTTATGGCTGAAGTAGCAGTTCAATTCAATGATACTTATTCTGAAAATATTCACAGCTTTGCGAACAATATTAATACAATCGAAGGTGGAACTCATTTAAGCGGGTTCCGCTCTGCGCTAACAAGAACAATAAACACGTATGTCAAAAACAGTAAACTTGCCAAGAACATGAAAGGAACTGTTTCGGGCGATGATATTCGCGAAGGCATTACCGCTGTTATTTCAGTCAAAGTAGGTGACCCGCAGTTCGAAGGTCAAACCAAAACCAAACTTGGCAACAGCGATGTTGCCGGTATTGTAGAATCAATAGTAAACGAAGGGCTTGGAATATTTCTTGAAGAAAATCCAAACGTAGCGAAAAAAATAATAGAAAAAGCGCTTATGGCCGCACGAGCACGCGCGGCAGCGAGAAAAGCACGCGACCTTACAAGAAGAAAAGGCGTTCTTGACAGCGCTGCTCTTCCGGGCAAACTTTCTGATTGTTCAGAAAAAGACCCGGCGCTTTGTGAAGTTTACCTTGTGGAAGGAGATTCGGCAGGCGGCTCGGCCAAACAAGGGCGCGACAGAAAATTCCAGGCTATTCTCCCATTGCGTGGTAAGATTCTAAATGTTGAAAAAGCACGGCTTGATAAAATTCTTAGCAGCGAAGAAATCAAAAAAATGATTACCGCTATCGGCACCGGTGTGGGTTCAGGCGATTTTGACATCACGAAAGCGCGGTATCATAAAATTATAATAATGACAGATGCGGATGTTGATGGTGCACATATAAGGACATTGTTACTCACTTTCTTTTTCAGACAAATGCCTGAACTTATTTCTTATGGATATATTTATATTGCTCAGCCCCCACTTTATAAAGTTAAGCGTAGAAAGAAAGAAAGGTATCTTAATACCGATGATGAAATGAATAAATTTCTCCTCGAATTAGGGTCTGAAGATGTAGAATGCCGTGTGGTAAAAAATAAAAACCCCATGACTGCTATTCAATTCAGGGAACTGCTTGAATTGCTTGTTAAGCTTGAGAGCTTTCTTCATTCTCTTGAAAGAAAAGCTATTAATCTTGATGAATATTTTGCGGCTGAAAACAAAAAAGGAGAATTGCCGCTTTATCGTGTTAAACTTGAAAACGAAGTCAAATTTATTATTGATAAAAATGAGCTCAAAGAATTGACAGAACAGGAAGAAGCAAAAGCAGATACACAAGTAGAAATTGAGGATAATAATCTTTTTTCCGAAACTGATGAAAAATTAGAAAATACTGATCAAGAAGATGAGGTTCCGATTATCAAACTTGATACCACAGAACTTTACGAGACACATGAGATAACGAAAATAGCTGCAGAACTTCATCGTAGAAAATTCGAAATATCAAACTGGCGTACCAATAAAGCGAAAGAAGAAAATGATGATGCGGATCACACTATTGCCTACCTGAAGTTCGGTGATAATGAAAATCCCATTAGTTCTCTTTCAGACATACTTGACAAAATTCGTGAAAACGGCAAAAAAGGTCTGCAAATCCAAAGATATAAAGGCCTCGGTGAAATGAATCCTGAACAATTATGGGAAACTACTATGGACCCGGCCAAACGCACTTTACTTAAAGTTGTTATTGAAGACGCGGTTGAAGCCGATGAAGTTTTCACCACATTGATGGGTGATGTGGTAGAATGCCGGCGACAATTTATTGAAGAAAATGCTAAATATGTAACTAATTTGGATATATAACATGGAACAAATTTACACTAAAAACGAAAAGATATTATCCGTTTCCGTTATTGACGAAATGAAAACTTCGTTCATCGATTATTCAATGAGCGTTATTATCAGTCGCGCGCTGCCGGAAATACGAGATGGTTTGAAACCTGTCCATCGCAGAATTCTTTACGCTATGTTTCGCGAAGGTTTACTGCACAACAGAAAATTCACTAAGTGCGCGGGTGTGGTAGGTGAAGTACTGAAAAAATACCACCCGCATGGCGATTCGGCTGTTTACGACACTCTTGTTCGTATGGCTCAACCGTGGAATATGAGATATCCCCTTATTGAAGGTCAAGGTAATTTCGGATCACTTGACGGAGATAAAGCTGCTGCTTACAGATACACTGAATCCAGAATGACAGAGCTTGCCGAGTACATGCTTGCGGACATTGACAAAAATACTGTTAATTTCACTCCGAATTTCGATGAATCGGTTATGGAGCCAACCGTTTTGCCGACAAAAGTGCCACAGCTATTATTAAATGGCACAGCCGGTATTGCCGTTGGTATGGCGACAAATGTTCCATCACACAATCTTGTAGAACTATGTGATGCGATTGCAATGATAATTGATAATCCCGAATGCACTCTTGACGAACTATTGGAAGTCATTCCCGGGCCTGATTTTGCGACAGGCGGCGTAATTTGCGGCACATCAGAAATTAAAAGGCTTTATGAAACAGGTCGCGGAAAACTGCGGGTACGCGGGAAAGCCGGAGTTGAACCTACTAAGCAGGGTAAAGAATGTATTATCATTACTGAAATCCCTTATATGGTTAATAAAGCCACTCTTGTTACCACGATTGCTAAACTTGTTAACGAAAAGAAAATTACAGGCATTTCAGACCTTAGAGATGAATCAGATAAAGACGGCGTTAGAATTGTTGTTGAAATGAAGCGTGGGGAAATACCCGAAGTCGTTCTTAATCAGCTTTACAAGCACACCCAACTTCAAACTACTTTCGGTGGAATCCTGCTTTCTATTGAAGATGGACAGCCAAAAACGAACGGACTTAAAGTTGTATTAAACAGATTTATTGAGCATAGAAAAGATGTTATTATCAAGCGAACACGATTTGACCTTGAAAAGGCTGAACTTCGCGCGCACATTCTTGAAGGTTTCTTAAAGGCGCTTGACATTATCGATAAAATAATTAAACTTATTCGCGGGTCGAAAAACCGTGATGAAGCTAATGCCGGATTAATCGAGCAATTCAAATTCACTGAGATACAGGCCAAAGCGATACTTGACATGAGACTGTATCAATTAACAGGTCTTGAAAAGGAAAAACTTCAGGATGAATATGAAGAAATACTTAAACTGATAGAATATCTTAATTCTATCCTTAATAATCCGGGTGTTCTGATGGGAATTATACTTGAAGAACTGAAAACCCTTAAAAAACGCTTCGGCGATGAAAGAAGATCGGACATAATTGAAAGGGCTGATGATCTTAAAATGGAAGATCTTATTGCTGATGAGACTACCATTATAACAGTTACTCACGCCGGATATATTAAACGATGTCCGGTAGGCACTTTCCGTTCACGCCATCGAGGCGGAACCGGTGTTCGCGGTATGTCAATGAAAGACGAAGATTTTGTTGAGCACGTTTTTACGGCTTCTACTCATGACTACCTGCTAATTTTCACAAAAAGCGGACAAGTTCACTGGATTAAAGCTTATGAAGTTCCGCAAATGGCACGTGATGCGAAAGGGAAAGCTATCGTCAACCTCTTAAATATCAGCAACGAAGAGAAAATTGCTTCTATGATTAGAATTCGCGAATTTGATGGTGTACGCTGCCTTATGATGTGCACAAGAAAAGGAATTGTAAAAAAATCCGCGCTTACTGATTACAGCCACCCGAGAAAAGGCGGAATTAACGCTATCAATATCGATTCAGATGACATACTCGAAGATGTTAAAATCACCAGTGGCCACGACGATGTGCTTATCGTTACACGAAATGGTTTATCAATCAGATTTTCTGAAAATGATTGTAGAAAACAAGGCAGAACTACAAGAGGGGTAAGAGGTATTAGATTGCGTAAAGGCGATTATGTTATCGGTATGGAAATCGTTGATGACGAAAATACAAGTGTTCTTGTTCTCACAGAAAAGGGATTCGGTAAAAGAACCACCTTTAGCGAATGGCGCGTGCAAAAGCGTGGCGGTAAAGGCGTTATCACAATCAAAACTAATGAAAGAAACGGAAAAGTCATCAGCTCTTTTACCGTTAATGAAACTGACGAGATCGTTATGGTAAGCGAAGGCGGTCAATTAGCACGAACCCGCGCAAACGAGTTTAGAGAAATTGGAAGAAATACTCAAGGCGTTCGGGCATCCCGACTTGCCGAAGGTGACAAATTAGTTTGTGCCAGCCGTGTTCTTGCAAGTGAATCCAACAGAACAGATGATAAATCAGAGAACAATCTTGCCGAGGGTGATAATATTGCCGCTGAAGCGGAAATCGTTTCTACCGAAGTAAATGTCGAAAATACTGAAAGTGTTGACGATATGGAGAATAATGATACTGAGAAATAAGAATATTCTAACTTAATAACCTATATAAAATCATGTCTATTAAAGCTAAATTAAAAACTAAAACTCCGTGTGAAGTTATCCTCGAATGCGAAGTAAGCCGCGAGAAACTTGACGCAGCATACGAACAAGCGTTTAAAGAACAAAATAAATATATCCCTGTCGCGGGATTTCGGCCGGGTAAAGCGCCCCGCGAACTCGTTGAGAAAAAATACAAAAAAGAAATCCAGAGTTATGCTCTTGAAGATATGATTAAAAAAATTATTGATTCAGTCATTAAGCAAAACAGACTTGAACCGATTACGGGTGCCAGTATGGAGGAAGAAGTTACTTTCCCGGAAGACGGCGAGTTGAAATTCACAGTTGAATTCGAAGTCGCTCCCGCTGTAAAACTTCCTGATTACAAAAATCTTAAACTTACAAAAAGAAAAAGTGAAATCACTGATGATGATGTCAAAAATACTCTCGAAAAATTGATCGAACAGCACTCAACTCTTGAAGATATTACCGATAATCGTCCGGCTGTTTTCGGCGACTGGCTAATTGTTGATTATGTCGGCACAGCAAATGGAGAAGAAGCATTCAACAGGAAAGACGCATGGATTGAAGTTAATTCCGACAGAAAAATTCCAATGCCTGGATTTCCTGACAAACTTGTTGGTGCTAAAATCGGTGAAACTCTGGAATTTGATTTAGATGCCCCATCTGATTTCGCGATAAGCAAAGTTGCCGGGAAAAAAGTCAATTTTTCTGTTGAAATAAAATCTATCAGAGAAATGAAAAAACCGGAATTAACTGATGAATTAGCAGTTAAAATTAATCCTAAATGTAAAACAGTTGATGAATTGAAAAAAAATATTGAAGAAAATCAACTGAAATATAAAGTTCAGGAAGAAAATAGAAGACTTAAAGAACTGGCTGTTGAAGAAATTCTCAGAACTGTTAAAATCCCTCTGCCGCCTTCGCAGGTTAACAGCCGTGTTAGAAATCTTGTTGAAAGTGAAGCTCGTCAAAGAATGCAGGCTGGTGAAACAGAAGAACAAATCAAAGGCGATATCGAAAATATCCAGAAAAAAATGGCTGAAGTCGCTGAACAGCAGCTTAGAAAAGATTATCTTCTCGACTCAATCGCACGCGCAGAAAAAATTAAAGTTACCGAGCAGGATATTATGCCGCAACTTTATTACTACGCGCAAACTTTTCGAAAACCACTTCCCTGGGTTTATAAAATGTTTGAACGCAATGGTCGTATAAGAGAATTATACGCAGTAGCGGCGAACGAAAAAGCGTTGGACATTATTATTGAAGCCGCTGATATTAAAGAGAAATAATTCCCGAAAATAAATACAAACGGAATTGGAAATAATAAAAAAGCGCGAACAATTTTGTTCGCGCTTTTTTTATCGGATGGATTGAGTAGTTCACTCCGACTCGAAGTGAGTAATTAAGGCTACAACTGATTTGGAGTCCAAATCAGCTACTTAAAATATACGAAACGGTTATTAGGCCTTAGTTATTAGTTATTAGTTATTAGTTATTGGTTATTGGATTAGTGGATATTCAACCCACTCCTTTATAATTATAAGTTAAATCGGTATAATTATATAATGTGAATTCATAAATTTCTAGATTAACAAATTTTCAATTTCATGAGCATACCAAACGAACCGGAATCCGGAATACTCCTCTGCGGAATAATGCGCCAACCTGAAATTTCACGCGAAACGATTATTTCGCGGCTCGAAAATGCGTTTGGTCCCGTTGCAGCCCGATCAGACGAATTCCCGTTTTCTTTCACAAATTATTATGAACCGGAGATGGGTGAGAATATTTTGCGGTCATTCCTTACTTTTAAAAAACATATCTCCCCCGATGCTCAAGCTGAAACAAAGCTCAAAACAAACGAAATTGAATCAGAATTCATAAAAGAAGGTAAACGCAGGGTAAACCTTGATCCCGGACTTCTAACCGCCCACAACTTAATTCTGACAACCGGAAAAGACTTCAGTCACAGAATTTATTTGCAGAACGGTATTTTCGCCGAAGTAACCCTCATGGTTAATAAAGGAAAGCTGGCTCCCCTGCCATGGACTTACGCGGATTACCGTTCAGATATTGTTTTAGATTTTTTTGAAAAAGAGCGACAGAAGTTCTTAACTTATAGAAAACAAAGGAAATAAATTTCTAATTACTCTAATTATTCTAATTTCTAAAAAAATACCAATAACCCAATATAAAGAAATTAACAAATTGTTTTTTTGTTAGTTTGGTCATTATTTAGATTAATTAGGTCAATTAGATCAATTAGACCAATTAAATTATACTCTTAGTGCCTTAGAGTCTTAGTGGCAGATAAATGATAATAGTCATTCTAAAAAGTCTTGTCTGGATTATAAGCATAACCGCGATTATTCATATCACGGTCGGTTATGCCTTATGGCGGCTGCTTGGTTTATCATTCAACAAAAAACTTATTATCTGTCTAATTAGTTTAACCGGACTTTTTCTTCCTGACATTGTATTTCCGATGACGCTGCAGATTTTTCTTCCTGAAACTCCAAAAGTATTAGGACTGGCTTTGTCGTATTTTATTGTCGGATTCCCTTTCATATTTATTCCGGGATTATTACTCTCCTCGCATTTTGAAACATCCGACTTTTTATCAAGTTGTTCACTTGCATCTCCATTTCACAGATTCTGGAAAATATATTTCATAAAATTTCTGCAGTTGATGGTTCCGTTTTCATTAATTATGTTTCTCTGGATGTTTCATAATTTCTCTCTGCCTGCGCATTGGGAAATAGAATTACTGCCCAATTACTTATTTGCCGAGTTTAATACTTATTACTCTTTCACCCCGTTTTTCAAGAAAATATTTATTATTGCTCCAATATTGATTTTGATTTCTGTTCTTTACTATAAGTTATTATCTTCATCACGAACGCAGCATTTCTCACTCGAAAATTTTGATAAAAAAAGCAGTTATTTTTTTCCCGGAATTGCCATCTTTTCATTATGGTTTCTAAGTTCGGTAATTTTTCCGGCAGTTTATTGGACAACCTATCTTCTTGATAAATGGAAAAGTGTTGATTGGTTAAAAGTAGCTGACTGCTGGGAATTCACCATTCAAGTTTCGTTAGGCGTGTCGCTCATATCATTAATTGCCGGAATAATCGCGTTTTCATTTAAAAAGTTAAACATTGCTATTTCCGTAATAATTCTTTGCGCAGTTTATTCATTAGGAAATATCGCAGTAGCCGTTTCAGGAATCTTCTTGTTTGGGAACTTTAAATTTTTATCCGGATTAAGAGAATCAATTGTTCCAATGCTCTTCTCTTTATGCGTTATATATGTTCCGCTTACGGTTTCGTTATTATTATTTTTAAAGAGTAAAGTTAATAAGAATATATATTACGCCGCGCAACTATTTATTTCCAATAAAACCAAGCGTTTAAAATATATCTCCATTCCGATTCTTCTGCCGGGAATTGTTACTATTATGCTTATAATCCTGAATTTTACCGGGAAAGACCTTGATACAAGTATTCTGATGGTACCGCCCGGAAAGAGTTTTTTACCTGTAAGGCTCAATTTATTATTGCATTACGCTGATTTTCCCAGTTTAGCGGCGATTGTTTTAATTTACATTTTTGTTATAATATTAACGGTGTTGTTAATTTATACCCTTGCAAAAACATTAATAAAATATGGAACTTTTAAAAGTTAAAAATTTGAATTTCGGATATAAATCTTCTGCTCCGGTTTTTAATAATTTATGCCGCGAAATAAATTCCTCTCCGTTTATTCATATAAACGGAATATCCGGTTCAGGAAAAACAACGCTTTTCAAAATTTTCGCCGGATTTATCGATGCGGCTTATGACGAACTGATAATCTCAGATATTAAAATTTACCGCGAGATGAATCCTTATGACAGGAATATCGCGATGGTATTCCAGAAATCCGCTTTATGGCAGCATTTAACCGCTGAAAAAAATATAAAACTTGCGTGGAACGAAGAAACGATT
>QMOL01000053.1 GCA_003648225.1 Chlamydiota bacterium | reverse complement strand
TTCCTTACACGAATTCCTGACCAGTCAATACTTGACGGTGATACGGGATCAATGACCGGTAGCGAGGGAATGTTTTCAACCTGCATTGCAGCTACACGAACATCCAACGGCGATAACGCGATGATTTATTCCGCGAACGGGAGAAACATCCGTGTGAAAATGAGCCGACTCGCAGGAACAAATATGAACGCTCGCTGGTTTGATCCTCGCTCGGGCCTGTGGAGCAGTGCCGGAAGTAATATTCCAAGCGGAACCGGGGCAGCAATTGTAGAATTTGATCCTCCGGGAAGCGTTGCTAACGGTAATGATTATGTTTTAGTTTTAAGTTTAGGAGACATACCTGTTCCACCGGAACCGGGACCTGTTCCGCCTTATGCAGATACTATGTTCACCCGCGCGCTTATTCATTGTGATTCAGTAGTAACAAATCAATGGCCGGCTGAAGGTGCGACCAACTGTTTTGTAACTCCTGACGACAATTCAAGTGGACGCTCTGCTGTATTTCCCATACTTAATTCAACTAATGTTTATTATGATACACCGATAGGAATTGATGATTTAACGTTACCGGCATTTAAAACTAATTCTCCTTATAGCGGGAATTATCTTTTTTTTGATGGCGGTGACGCGATAATTGTTACTAATTCCTGGACGGGCGGGGATTCGATGTTTATGGATTTTGCTTTTAGATTACATGGATTACCGTCTCTTTCAGGAGATAATTATATGGGATTACTAACCACTTATCCTGTTAAGGCTTATATTAGAAATATAGATAATGTCAATGGAAAAGTTCTAATGATCATTTATGACGATGCAGCGAATCCGCATTTTTTTTATTCCACTAAAACTCTTAGTTCCAACGTTTGGTACCATCTTAGTTTCTCGATATCAAACAACAATGCCCAAGTGATAATCGGGAATGAAACTGGTGGTTATACAACGGATAAAACAACTATTCCCAGTTTATTACAACCTGATATAACGGATGTTATAATTGGTAATTCCTATTTTGTACCTTCGCGCTCATTGAAAGGAGATATGGATGAAATTCGATGGGGGCTTTCGGTTCCAGAACCCTGCTATTTATCATTTATCATTTATCATTTATTGTTTATCAATCATCTAAGAAAAGCGAAGAATTAATTTATTAAGACCAGCAGGCCGAAACAAAAAAATAAAAGAACTTAAAAATCATTCTGCTGTTATTCGTTGGATAGAACTTCATCAACGGCTTCTTCAAACGTCTGAATTCCTTCCAATAGTGCTTCTTTTGTAGTACATAACGGAGGAGCTA
This sequence comes from Chlamydiota bacterium, assembly GCA_003648225.1. Taxonomy (GTDB): domain Bacteria; phylum Auribacterota; class UBA3054; order UBA3054; family B51-G9; genus B51-G9. The sequence goes on along the minus strand of QMOL01000053.1, from coordinate 10,647 downwards.
TTTTTAAGCATGAGCCTCCTATTCCAACCGGAGCGAACATTAACAATCCTTTATGAAAAGCTTTTTCGTTAATTTTCTGAGCCAGTATCGCGTTAGGTTCTTTTGTTCCTGAGACGACGCATTGAATTCCCATCACCAAGCCTTTTCCGGTAGTTATACCTAATACGTCGGGATATTTTTTTTGTATTCTTTCCAATTCGGAAAATAAAATATCCCCTAATTCTGCTGCATTTGCAACTAAATTTCTTTCCTGAATGACTTTTAAACTTGCAAGGCTGGCTGCAACGGGCAACGGGCTTGCAGAATGTGTTGATGTCATAGATCCCGGTCCGTACAAAGCCATAATATCTTTACGACCGATTACTGCCGATAAAGGTAATGAGGAGGAGATGCCTTTACCGCAAGCTATCAGGTCGGGAGTTACGTCATAATGTTCATAAGTGAACATTTTACCTGATCGTCCGAATCCGGCCTGCACTTCATCGTAGACCGAAACGATGTCATATTTTTTGCAGAATTTTTCTAATTTCCGGGCATATTCATAAGGTAGAAAAAACGGACCGATTCCCTGATAAGATTCGGTCATCATTCCGGCAATATTTTCCGGATCAATCCCCTGCTCTTTTAGAGACTTCAGCAAAACATCAAATGAAACATCTGTTTGTCTGAATCCGTCGGGGAAAGGCACTTGAATAAAATTCACTCCTTCTTCCTGAATCCAGTTTTTTAATCCGGGAAGTCCGCCGGCTAATTGAGCGCCAAGTGTTCTGCCGTGAAACGCGCCATTGAAAGTCAGGAAATATTTTTTTTGCGGGCCGTATTTTTCCAATGCGTATGTTCTTGCTAATTTTATACAATTTTCCGTTGCTTCACTTCCGGTTGAAAGAAGAAAAACTTTATAATTATCCGGATCAGGTGAAAGGGCTTTCAATGCTTTTGTTAATTCCGCTCTTTTTTCATGAACGAACACGTAAGTACCAAGCAATCCCTGTTTTATTTCTGCGAGTAAGGCGTCTTTAATTTCTTTGATTCCATGGCCCGCATTTGCCACCAGCACGCATGAAGACCAATCCAGCCATTTATTTCCCCATTTGTCATAAATTGTAAATCCTTCAGCTTTATCCCAGATAATTGGGGGTTGTCCCATCATTGACACCGGTTCCGATTCATTTAAAGCGTTAAAGATTTCCAACGATTCCGGTACCGGCAATTTTGTTTGGATGGTACGATATTTGGTATTTATTTTTTTTACATTTACCGGTTTTAAACTATATTTAGCCATTTCAATTTTCCTTATTTAATTTTTTTATGCCTATTGTTTATTTTAATCTTACTGACGGATTCTCTCCATATTCAATAACAGCCGGTTTTCCGTCATTTAAGATAGACAACCGCCCTGCTTCCATAACCAATTCATTATAAAAGCTATTTTGGGGTGTTGCTAAAATACCTTCTTCATCAATTGTGTTCAATTCTTTTTGTTTATCTGTCAAAGACTCGCATTGTTTAACACGCAAAGCACCTTGAACAAGTTTTTCGATTGAGCGATAGCCGTAGCCAACGGGTTCCAAGCCATCATTTCCGCCACGATAGACAAGTTTCATGAAATCCGGGCTTGGTTCCTGATATTTTTTATCCGGGCAATTATCGCGATCGGGGTCGAAAGAATATTTAACACCTCGATATTGGTCTTCATGAAAAATCATGCACGCATCTTTTTCCCCCTTACAAAACATCTTTAACCCCTGCGCGTTTCCGCCCGGGGCGATATTAGGATAACCGATTGCATTGATTACATTGAGGCATGCGCCGTTATTCCACAGAACGCGTGCGTCGGTCCATAAATACCCTTCTTGTCCGTTAGGATATTTATCTTTAATTGCGTAAACGGAAATTTCTACAGGAAGCAGTCCTGTAATAAAATGGATTTGATCAACATAATGGCAGCCAACATAAGAAAACATATCCGTATTTTCGCAAACGCACCAATTCTGGAAATTTGATTTCATATAATAATAAGGTTCAATCATTGATGCCTGTCCCAAACGAAATTCCCCGAAATGTCCTTCACGATAATGATGTCTTGCCATTAATGCCCTGTCGTCCATTCTTTTATGATATTCAACTCCGAGGAAGAGACCTTTTTCCTTTGCGATATTCTCGAGTTCTACTGCTTCGCAATGTTTTAAAACCAGCGGCTTAACGGTTATTGTGTGCTGACCTGCCGCAAGCGCATCTTTTGCGATTTTATAATGGGTTTGATCCGGAGTTGCAACGATCACTAAGTTTTCAGGTTCCATTTTATTTAAAACATCTTTATACAATTCCGGGAAGGATTCATTAAGATCAACTGAATTATAATCCGGAAGTGCATTAAATGAAGAGTTTGGGAAAGCTTTTTTTATTGTCGGGTTTTCAGCCAGTTCCTTCAATGGTCTTCCATTCAGTGCGCAAACGGATATATTTTTAATTTTCCCCAATCGTTGTAAATGATATACCGCGGGTAAAATCAGATCATTGGTTATCATTCCGCCCCCAATGATGAGGATATTTTCAATACATTTATCGGAGTTCATTTTTCGCCTTTTTTTATTTTATTTACTACATAATTTAACTGCAGCAAATTATATCAAAACAAACTATTATAATCTATAACAATTTGAAACTGTTTTGTATGATATGACGATTTTACATTTGATAATCCAACAATATAAGTTGTAGTAAATTATTTAAAATTGTGTTACAATATGTCATACTTGAATTTTATTTGACAACTTATTACTTTAAATATTAAAAAAGAAAAAATGTCATGCAACACTCACTCAAAATTATAGCATTTACTGTAGTTTCGGTGTTCTTCTCCATCGGAACGAAAGCAGTAAACAAACTTGACTTTCCCATTGGCATTTATTGCGCCGGGGAACCGACAGAGAAGAACTTCAAGTATGTGAAATCACTTGGATTCGACTACATTCATCGCTACAGTCTTGCGGCAAAAGATAAAAAAGAAGTGCAAACCTACATGGATATGGCACATAAGTGCAACCTTAAAGTTATGCTCGATATCAGCACTCCGGTTAGGCTCATGAAATATAAGAGAATTACCGAAGCGGAAGCACTTACCCGAATGGGGAAGATGGTTGAACGTTGGAAAAGCCATCCGGCGTTAGGTTTCTGGTATTTTTACGATGAGCCCGACTCCAATATGTCGCCTGAGGTACTGATAAAGTTTCACAAGATGATCAAGCAAAAGACTCCTGACACACCGGATTCTATAGCTTTAAATTGGCAAGAGGGCTGGGATCGCTGGACGAATTGCGCGGATATTATCATGCCGGATTATTATCCTGTAAACAAGGAGTTATTTCCTAAATCAATGCTGAACTTGCAGGTTGAATTTTTTAGCAAAGTCGAGCATAGATATCCATACACGATTCCAATTGTTCAATGTTTTGGTTACCCCAAAGCTCCTAATGCGACGGAAATGCGATATATAATGTACAGCACCTTAATGCACAACCCCCGTGGTCTCTTTTTCTGGGCCTACTGGTACGCCCGAAAAGAGCCGCTTACCAAAGGCGCTGATTTTCATCCGGATTATCTTGAGCAAACCGTGAAACCGGTTTTGAGCGGTTTCAAACGTTGTATTGAGCTTATCAAGCCGGTGGATAAAGTTCTGTTTCCTCCCAAACTGACCAATGAATTGTACAGTAATAATCAGCTTCTGGTTGCTTTGTGGAAGAAGAACGATCGATTCATTGTTATTATGATCAACAATTGGCCCGTAGAGCGCGGAATATCCATTCCTCTGAAGCCGTACATTGATGATGCGGATTTGCGGCCGCTTTTCAACACGCGTAATATTCCGGGATTAAAAATTCAAAAAGGCATTTTAAAACTACGTCTGACTCCTTGGGAGACATTAATTTGGGAAGCAAAGAAGAAAATCACGAAAGAGAAGGTGATGAAGGGGAGAATAATAAAGAACTAATTCGATATCCAATATTGAACACTCAATATTCAATTTTCAAATTAAGAATCGCCCCGATTATTTCGTGCGGGTGGCAAGATTTCGTGAAGTCTAAAACAAGAATATTATCTACTTTAACTCTTGAGTTACTTTTAACACACCAAATAACGGTCCGGCATCAAGAGTCACCTCTATAATTCCTCCTTTGTCAGGCACTCGAACGAAATAATTAGCTTCTTCTGTTTTTGCTCTTTGTCTTGCATCCAAGTTACCGAGCCATCTGAAATGCAATCTGCTCAGAGGGATTTCGTAGCTGTTTATGCGTGTTCCGTCATTTTTTTTAATAACGATATCCACTTTAGGTTTTTCGTTAGCTCTTTCCCAAGTAATCTCATTGTCAACAAATTTATGATTATCACGTATTGAAGTCGCTGTTGACCCGGCATAATAAAGATAGACGGCCAATCCTCTTTTACCTTTAGATTTTTTAGAAGGCACCAGGTCTATTCTAAGTTCAGGTTTTTCTCTAAAGTCGCATACGGGAGCATATTTAAGTTTTTTTGAAGTGTTTATAGCTCGGCGAATATGATAATCCCACCGTGCGTGGTTCTGGCGAATTTTATAATGAACTGTTGCATAGAGATCCTTTTGCGGAGTTCGATCTATTGCGGAAAAGTTTCTTCTTTTTCTTTTTTTATAATCGCGGTGCCAGATTTTTGCCTGATTACACCAATGCTCAATATTAACTTTTGTTTCATGCTCTGCGTTTTTATTATAGACCGGCGGAAATTTCAATGAGGAGAATCTTACACTATTGAGAATACTGAATTTATATTTAGTTCGCCCCGGTGTTTTTTGTATGTTTTTAAATGTACCGTCAAGATCTTTAGATGAATAAAGAATCGTGTATCGGTCGTTTTCTTTACTTGTTGTATCAATTGCGATTACGAGGATGTTTGAACCATCTTCCGACAAGATTAGCTTTGCGTATTTAGGGTTATTTAGAGTTGGTTTTCCTGCATAACATCTTACAGAAAATGTTATAGCAAGAAGTATTATAATTAATGTAAGTTTTAATTGTGAAATGTTCATTTTTCTCCAGTTGTTATTGTCAGATAATTCCAATTAAATAATAATCTTGCCGTTGTATTCGGGATCGTCCGTTTGCGGTACAGTTGAGAATGGTACTTCGTTTATAGTTGTTGAAAGAACAGGACTAATATAAGATAACATATGATTCTCTTTTAAGGATTACCGGTCATTGGGACAAATCTAACCGACAAAATCCTTTCAGCAGCAAGTTTTCCGTGCTGTTTGGTTACTTTAACAAGTTCCTGATCAAATTGCTTGCCTATAGGAATTATAATCCTACCCTCATCAGCCAATTGATCAATTAGCGGCTGTGGTATTTTGTCAGGAGCGCATGTAACAATTATAGCGTTATAAGGAGCGAATTCCTGCCATCCGTGATATCCGTTACCACATTTAATATGAATATTTGAAAATCCAAGTTTGTTAAGAGTTATTTCAGCTCTTTTTGCCAATTCAGAAATAATCTCAATTGTATAAACATCGGAAACAAGCAGAGAGAGCACCGCAGTCTGATAACCGGAACCAGTTCCAATTTCTAAAACTTTATCATCCGGCTTTAAATCCAGCGCTTCAGTCATTGCGGCAACAATGTATGGTTGCGAAATTGTTTGGTTGTAACCTATTGGAAGGGGATGATCATTATAAGATGAAGAGCGAAGTTCGGCTGGAACAAACATGTGCCTTGGTACTATTCGCATTGCGTTAAGCACAAGTTGATTTTCAACTCCCCGCTGTGCGATTTGACAATCAACTGTTTTCGCCCGCTGTTTTGCCCAATCATCGGTATTCCCGTTATTATTTCCCGCGTTGCTCCCTACGAGCGGAGAGAAAAGCAATAGTTTTGCGAAATTTTTCATAAGAAATTAAAAAATCAATATTTATTCTGTGATAACTCTTTTCCTATGGGATGGTAGTGAAATAATTTATTTTTAAAACATCCAGTCGTTTCAAATGAAGCTCAAGCCGCTTCTCGAAATTCCCGAAATCCGAACAATTTTTTGATGACCATAATTTTTCCGCAAGAGCACAAGAGCGCGGATAAAGCATTTCTTCAGCTCTTTCAACTGTAGCAATGTGTTCTGTCCATAAATTTCCCTGAGCACCAAGAACGTGTTTAGCTTCTTCGTCTGAAAGCTCATCCGGTATCGGTTCGAACTCATAAACTTTTTCAGTTGTTGTGGTTGTTCCGCCGCCGATATCGATTTTTTCATTTTCTGTTTGTGAGAAATCAAAATAACAATGTGTGACCGGGCACATAATAACATTGTGGTCCTGCTTTGACGCGGCTATTCCGCCTTCGATTCCGCGCCAGCTCATAACTGTTGCATTCGGCGCGAGTCCGCCTTCGAGGATTTCGTCCCACCCGACGAGACGTTTCCCGTTTTTATTGATAAATTTTTCCATTCTTTTAATGAAGTAAGATTGTAATTCGTCTTCATTTTTGAGGTTTTCGTTTTTAATTCTCTGCTGACATTTTTGGCATTTCTCCCATCTTTTTTTCGGGCATTCATCCCCTCCGATATGGATATAGTCTCCCGGGAAGAGTTGAAAGACTTCCGTTAAAACATTTTCGAGAAAATTGAATGTATTTTCATTTCCCGCACAATAAACATTTTCGTGAATACCCCAAGTTGTTGGAACATCAACTTTCTCTCCCGAACATGAGAGTTCCGGATAGGCGGCAATTGCGGCAACGCTGTGTCCCGGCATTTCTATTTCAGGAATGACAGTAATAAATCTATCTGCAGCGTATTTAACCACATCATTAATTTGTTCCTGAGTATAGAAGCCGCCATATTTTTCACCGTTTTCATTTCTCCACGCGCCGATTTCGGTTAATTCAGGATATTTTTTAATTTCAATTCTCCATCCCTGGTCTTCGGTCAAATGCCAGTGAAAGATATTCATTTTATGCAAAGCTATTATATCAATATTTTTTTTGATAAAATCTATATTCCAGAAATGACGACATGAATCAAGCATAATACCGCGCCACTTAAATCGTGGTTTGTCATAAATATTAACACACGGAACTGTCCATTTAATATTGATCGCGGACATGGGTGACTGCGCAACGTTGTGTTGAGTTTCCGTTCCGTGACTATATAAATTTTCAGGAGGAAGAAGTTGTTTCAAACTTTGGCAGCCATAAAAAAGTCCCGCGTTAGTTTTCGCGGTAATTTTTATTTCATCGGTTGTGGAAATTAATTCATAACCCTCATCACCGAGATTATCATTATCAACCAGCAGCAACGAAATCCGATTTTTATCAGAGGCAATATTTTCTACCGGTAAAGGCAATTTTGTTGATGGTCTTAATTCCTCAGCGAGATACTCCCCTACTTTTTTAGTTTCATTAGAAACAGAAATAATGGTATTTTCATTAAGTGTGAAGGTTCCGCTTTTTACTTCGATTTTTTGTGGTTTGGGTATTATCATTATTTTTTTTATTGGGTTCGTTATGGGAGTTATGGGAGTTATGGGAGTTATGGGAGTTATGGCGAATCTTCGACATTCCAACTGCGATGACATGCCACATAACGGTCATCAGCCAGATGTTTAAGTTTTGGGATTTGTTGTTCGCATTGTTGAACGCAAAATTCGCATCGCGGAGCGAAAGCGCATCCCGGCGGTAAATTCCCCGGATCGGCGACTTCGCCGCTAATATTCATATTCATTGGTTTATCGGGGTCGGGGCTTGGAATTGCTGAAAGTAAAGCTTTTGTGTAAGGATGGAGCGGGTTTTCAAAGATTTCATTTGTCTTTGCCAGCTCAACAATTTTCCCGGCGTACATAACGGCAACCCGGTCGCAAATATGTTTAACCACACTGAGGTCATGAGCGATAAAAATGTAAGTTAAACCGAACTCCTGCTGCAAATCACTTAATAAATTAATAACCTGTGCCTGCACGGAAACATCGAGTGCGGAAACAGCTTCATCGCAAACTATTAACGCCGGATTCATAATCAACGCGCGAGCAATTCCGATACGCTGTCGTTGTCCGCCGGAAAAAGCGTGAGGGTATCTTGATTTATGTTCCGGTTTCAATCCTACTTTTTTCATTATTTGAATAACCCGGTCTTCCAATACACTTCCTTTAGCCATTTTATGAATAACGAGAGGTTCAGCAATAATATCCTGAACAGTCATTCTTGGATTAAGCGAAGAGAAAGGGTCTTGAAAGATCATTTGCATAAACGGCCGTAATTGTTTTAGTTTTTTATGCGAAATTTTTGTAAGGTCAATCAATTCATTTTTATAATTTAAAATAACCTCTCCGGCAGTAGGAGTAATCGCTCTGAGTATTGCGCGTCCGGTAGTAGTTTTTCCCGAACCGCTTTCGCCGACCAAGCCGAGAGTTTCGCCTGTCACGAGGTTAAAGTTAATATTATCGGAAGCTTTAACCACGCCGATTTGTTTTTTAAAAAAGCCTTTGCTGAAAACGGGGAAATATTTACATAAGCCTTTAACTTGCAGCAGAGGAGTAGAAGTGATATTTTTTATATTTTCATTCATAGGCGACACCTCTCTTTTCCAGCAATTTCATTTTGTATTTGAGAGGTTCTAAAGCAAGCCACATCATGATTATCATCCACAGCATTCAGATCAGGTGGATTACCTGCATCGCACACTTTCGGTTTATAATAAGGACACCTTGGATGAAAAGGACAACCGTTTGGAATATCTGTCAATGAAGGGACACTACCTTTTATCGACGGCAATTCAGTTTTTTCCATACTAAGACTCGGCAATGATTTCAATAAACCTATAGTATAGGGATGACGGGGATTTTTCATAATTGTGCGAACATCCGATCTTTCAACAATTCTTCCGAGATACATAACCGCGACTTCATCTGCCACTTGCGCGACGACGCCGAGATTATGAGTAATCAGCAAGATTGACATATTCAAATCTTTTTGCAGATCTTTCATCAATTTAAGGATTTGTGCTTGTATAGTAACGTCAAGTGCTGTAGTAGGTTCGTCAGCAATAAGCAGTTGAGGATGACAAACCATTGCCATTGCGATAACAACGCGCTGACGCATACCGCCTGACATTTCGAAGGGATAATGATCGAGCCGGTTTTTTGCGTTTGGAATGCCTACTTTTGCAAGCATATCGGCGGCATTTTTTCTTGCTTCTATTTTAGTTACATCTTGATGAATAAGAATAGCTTCACAAATTTGATTGCCGATAGTATGAACCGGGCTCAAAGCGGTCATAGGTTCCTGAAAGATCATACTAATTTTCCCGCCCCGGATTTTATATAGTTCATCAGACTTTTCGCCGAGTTTCAATATATCTAAAGGTTTATCATCGGCCGGATGGAAAATAATTTCGCCGTCCATTATTTTCCCGGGTTTTTGTATCAGTCGTAAAATGGAGTATGCAGTAACGCTTTTCCCGCAGCCTGATTCACCCACTACTGCCATAATTTTTCCATTTGGGATAGAGAAGTTGACATTATTAACCGCTCTTATTTCACCTTCTTCAGTAAAAAAAGAGACTTTCAGCTTTTTAATATCAAGTAGATTTTTATTTTTTTCAAGCATAATATTCAATCAACATTTTTGGTCTAATGTACTTCGCTCCGACCCGGAGCGACATTTACTCACTTCGCCTGCTATTTCGATGAATATGGATCTGCCGCATCGCGCAATCCGTCACCGAGAAAATTAAAACAAAGCACTGTTACAATTATAAAAACGACCGGGAGCAAAAGCCACGGGTAATTAGCTACCACCTGCATATTCATACAATCCTGCAAAAGGACACCCCAGCTTACCACCGGCGGTCGCAAGCCGAGGCCGAGAAAGCTGAGAGAAGTTTCCCCGAGGATCATACCCGGAACAGTCAAAGTAAGAGCAACGATAATATGACTTGTAAAACCCGGGAGGAGGTGTCGGAAAATAATTCTTCCGTGACTTGCGCCGAGTAATCGTGCAGCTACGGCATAATCTTCTTCTCTAAGCGCGAGAATTTTCCCGCGAACGACGCGAGCGAGTCCTGTCCATCCCATCATACTTAGCACAACCATTATACCGAAATAAACTTTTAAAGGCGACCAGTCAGCCGGCATAACAGCGCCGAGTGCCAACCAGAGAGGCAATTTGGGAAACGCGTTAATTATTTCAATGGTACGTTGAATAAAGTTATCGGTTCTTCCGCCGACGTAGCCGCTAATTCCGCCGATCGTCAAGCCAAGAAAGAAAGTAATAACAATACCAATCAAGCCGACTGAGAGTGAGACGCGCGCGCCATAAAGGATTCTGCTGAACAAATCGTGTCCATATTTATCGCCGCCGAAAAAGAAGAAGACATCATTTTGATTTTTTTGATAATTTTTCATACCGAAGAAATGATGGTGCATAGGAATTAAATTCCATAATTTATAAGGCTCTCCTTTAACAAAAAAGCCGAGTGGAATGATTTTTTCCTCTTCAATATATGTTTTTTCAAAACTTATCGGGTCAACTTCCTGCTTAACTGAATGGGTATAAAACCCCCGTGAAAAACTGAAAGACAGTAATTGCGGCGGGCTATAAATATGGTCGAGGCTTTTAAACGACCTTGTGTATG
>QMOL01000052.1 GCA_003648225.1 Chlamydiota bacterium | reverse complement strand
TTCTTAGTGTCTTAGAGGTAAAAATAATGAGAGTTAAACCACAAAGCACACGAAGTACACAAAGAGGAAATTTAAAACTTAGTGTTTTTAGTGACTTAGTGGTAAAAAATAATGAGAGTTAAACCACAAAGGCACAAAGTGTACAAAAAGGAAATTTAAAACTTAGTGTTCTTAGTGTTTTAGTGGTAAAAAATAACGAGAGTTAAACCACAAGGGCACAAAATGCACAAAGAAGAAATTTAAAAATTTAGTGTTCTTAGTGTCTTAGTGGTAAAAAAATAATGAGAGTTAAACCACAAAGCACACGAAGTACACAAAGAGGAAATTAAAAACTTAGTGTTCTTAGTGTTTTGAAAAGTAGTGAAAAAAATGGAAAAATTATTGTTGATTATGACTGCTTTATACTCTTTCACAGTTCCTTCCTGTAGTGCGCCAATAGATAATTCCAATTTGATTCCGACATATAAGCCGGATGACAAAGTGAAAATGGAGGGTACATCTCCGGAATGGCTTAAATCATTAATAATTGTACAATTGCGAATAGAAACTTCGGCGTTGAACGGTGATTTCAATAGTGCGGTTAACCTGTTAGACCATTATTCAGAAGCGGGTATAAACGGGCTTTGGATAAACCCTGTATATGCTCGCGTCAATGCTCATAACAACGGATACATTGGTTTTGGACCTCATCTTTTTGATGATAAGATTACGGGAACAAATGATATTGAAGCGGGATTCAAAGCGGCAAAAGAATTTGTTGACGAGGCACACAAGAGAAACATCAGGATTTTCTTTGATATTGTTGATTGGGGCATAGCGACAAACAGCCCGCTTGTAACCGAGCATCCTGAATGGATTGGGAATTACAATTCCAACTGGAGGGGTTATAATTTCAAATATGATAATGCCGCATGGCGTGAATGGTTTGTACAACAAGCGACAAACTTAGTTTTCAGAACCGGGATTGACGGTTTCAGGTGTGATGTTGAACCCACTACAACCGGATATTCACTTTGGAAAGAAGTTCGCAGACGATGTTACGCGAACGGAAGAAAAATATGTATAATATCTGAGCATTACAGCACAAGAAACGGAGTGTATGATTTCGAACAGAATGGGGTGGGGTATGTTCACAAAGAAGATTGGGTGAAAATCCGTGAAAGCGGTAATTATTATATTTCGAATAATATTGTTGACAGTGTTAAAACCGGAGTTGCAATTGGAATACCTGAAGCCCGGCAGGGTCGGGGAAGATTTTACACTTACAACATTTGCAATCATGATTCTTCGAATCCCATTATTTGCGGTAATGTCATTAAGTTTGGTTATCAGGCGATTTTGGCGCCGTTTATTCCGATCTGGTTTATTGGGGAGGAATGGAACAATCCGAAGGAAACGGCTTCGGTTTTATATTTCAATAAAATAAGCTGGAGTGAGAAAAAGAAGAAATCCAACTCGATATTTTTTGAGAGAGTAAAAAGACTAATAAGAATCAGACGGCAATACCCGGATATTTTCGAGTTTTTTCCGGATAATCATCGTGACTCAAATATTTGTAAAGTTGAAGTGAAAGGGAATAATCTTCAATCTTACGCGCGATATAAAAATGGCAGAGCGATTCTTGTTATTCCGAATAATAATGACACTAACAGTGTTTTTGAATTTATTCCGCCGTACAAAAATACGGGTTTGGATAATGCCGCGAAATTTAAAGCAACTGATTTAATAAACGAAAAAATCATATTAACTAATATGAATAAATCAACAAAAATAATAATAAATATTCCGGCGAATGATTTGTCGGTAATCCTTTTAGAAAATGAAAAAAATTGAAATAAGAAATTTCCGGATGATAGTAATACTGTTCCTTCTGGTGGTAACGGTCCGGAATGCTCGGTCGGCCGACTGGCCCATGTATCGTAATGACGCGGCACGCAGTGGTTATACAATTAATTCTTTGCCTTCCCGTCTAAGTCTTAGTTGGGTAAGAAAGACTGATAGTGGTCCGCAGCCTGCCTGGTCGGGAAAAGACACACGCATGCCGTTTGATTTTGCGTTTCAGCCTGTAGTGTCAAAAGGCATGGTGTTTTTTGGCGATTCATCTGATTGTAAATTATACGCTCTTGATGCCAAAACCGGTTTTGAGAAATGGACATTTTTTACAGAGTCTCCCATACGGTTTGCTCCGGCGATATGGAAAGACCGTATTTTTGTTGTCAGTGATGACGGCTTTCTTTACTGTTTGGCCATCAAAGACGGAAAACTTTTGTGGAAGAAGCGTGGTGGACCTGATGCGGATATGATTCTTGGTAATGACCGCCTTATATCCCGCTGGCCCGCACGTGGAGGTCCGGTAGTTAAAGACGGTATTGTCTATTTTGGTGCGGGAATTTGGACATCTGAAGGAATTTTTCTGTACGCTATTGATGCGTCAACAGGAAAAGTATTGTGGGTTAATGATACGTCGGGAGGGCTTGTTCTTGAACAGCCTCATGGAGGTAACCTTGCCAAGAGTGGTGTTTCAATACAGGGATATCTCTCGGTTGCAGGGGATTCGTTGGTAGTTCCCACCGGCCGTGCGACTCCCGCGCTTTATGACCGAAAGACCGGAGATTTCCTATTTTTTCATCTTATGAAAATGGGAGGAGGCTGGGGACAAAGAAAAGGGTCAGGTCCATTTGTAACTTTTATCAATGAAGATTTATATATTGCGGAAGACGATGTTTTTCAGGCATCGGACGGGTGCTTTATGGTGCGTGGCATACCCGTTTCTTCTTCCGCTGTTTTACCGAAATTAATTGTTTTTTCGCATGGTAATGAAATCAAAGCTATCAAAAAATCTTCGCTGTTCAGCAATAAAAAAGATAAAAAAGGTAAAAATGTCAGGTCACTCGGGGCGATTGATTGGTCTATTCAATGTTCTGATCCTGTCGGTGCGACGATAATTCGTGCAACCGCGTCAAATGAAGCGATGAATTGGCCGAAAGCCACGGAAACGGTTAATCCGCCTCTAATAGTTGCCGGGAATACAATTGTAGCCGGAACTCTCAACAACAAAGTGATTACCGCGGATATGAATTCTAAAACTGTTGTTTCAACAATTAAACTTGATGGCTTGGCAATGGGACTGGCCGTTGCGGACCAGGCGCTTTATGTTTGCACAGATAAAGGAACTATATACTGTTTTGTTGATACCCGAAGAGCCAAGTCGAAACTTCCCGGTCATCCAAAGGAGCTGAAAGTTTCGCGGAATCCAAATCCATACAAAGATATAAAATTCTACGACAAAGTTGCACGCAAAATAATCGAATCAACAGGCATTAACGAAGGTTACTGCGTTGACCTCGAATGCGGGAATGGCGCCCTTACCTATGCTCTTGCAAAAGAAAGCAAACTCCATATTATCGCTATTAGCAAGAACTCAAATCAGGTTGCTTTTGCCCGTAATAAACTGAGCGCGGCGGGATTATATGGTTTGCGGGTGACAGTCATTCAAAGAGACCCATCCAATACCGGTTTACTATCTCATTTCGCGAACCTGGTTGTTTCGGGACAATCTGTAAAGGAAGGTGAAAAAATCGTCCCTGAAAAAGAAATTAAACGACTCCTGCAGCCATACAGTGGTAAGGCATTGGTCGGTAAACCCGCCGAAATGACGCGGTTCGTAGGCAGTCCGCTTAACGCGGCAGGCGAATGGACGCATCAGTATGCCGACGCGGCAAACACGTTATGCAGTTCTGATGATTTGGTGAAAGGGCCGTTAAAAATGAATTGGTTTAAAGATTTTGGGTTTCAAATGCCGAGCAGACACGGTCGCGGTCCGGCCCCCTTATTCAAAAACGGCATAATGATTATTGAGGGAGTTAACGGACTGCATGGGGTTGATGCTTACAATGGTAACGTACTTTGGGAGTATTATATTAAGAACATTCTAAAACCATATGACCAGGAACATCTTGTCGGTACAGCGGGTACCGGGGGGAACATGTGTCTTGATGACGATAGTGTTTTTGTTCGTCATGGGAATCATTGTCTTCGTATTAACATGAAAACCGGGAAATTAATTCGGAAATACACAATGCCGTGTAAAACCGGAGTGTGGGGATTCGTTGCCTGTGAAAACGGTACTCTGTATGGCTCCGGTGCCGACCGGACAGCTGTTGCGCGGTCGCTTTTTCGTGAAACTTCAGACATGAAAGACTTGTTAATTCAATCCGGCAGTTTATTTGCTCTGGCCATAAAAACGGGTAAAATAAAATGGAGTTATAAGGCTGATGCTTCTATTCGCCACAATGCTATAGCCATCGGGAATAACAAAGTTTATTTTATAGATAAGCCTAAAGAAGTTATTGATTTGTCTTTTATTCAGCATAAGAAAGCAACTCTTTCAGATGAAAAAACAAAACCGGCACGATTGATTTGTCTTGATGCCGACAACGGCAAAATCCTGTGGGAACAGAATAATGATATTTATGGTACCACTCTCGCTCTAAGCACAAAGCACAATATATTACTCATGAGCTATCAGTATTCCCAGCGCTCATTTCAGTTGCCGTCCGAGAAAGGCGACCGTCTTACAGGTTTCCGCGCGACTGACGGGAAGCGGCTTTGGGACACAAAAAGCAGGTATATATCACGCCCTATTATCAATGGCGACACAATTTATATGCAGCCGTATTCTTATGATCTGCTTACAGGTAAACAAAAAAAAGATTTCAGAATTATAGGACGGCAACCCGGGGGGTGCGGCCCCATGTCGGGTTCGACACATATGTTACTCTATCGATCAGGAACGTTAGGCTATACTGATTTGATTAAGAATACGGGAACACAAAATTACGGACCCATGCGGCCCGGGTGCTGGATTAATGCTATAGTTGGTGGCGGAATGGTGCTGATGCCGGATGCAACTGACCGTTGTACGTGTAGTTATCTAATAAAATCCTCTGTTGCTTTGGTTCCAAGTAAATAATAACCCCCCACCACAAAAAATGAAAAAAATTATCTTTATTTTTGTTCTGATATTAACCTCTTTAATTGTTAATGCTGAAGTTTCGACCAACTGGACAAACGGAGGTATTGAACCAAAATCCGGTGCGGACGGAACAATTGATTTTACAACTTATGGCGGCTATGATGTTCTTTCGCAAACCGGAGCGATATCCAATAACAGGTACATGTATTTCAAAGTTTCCCAGGATTTTGCTGATCTTTTTAAATATCCTGAAAGTGATGCAACGGTTGAATTCACACTTTTTGACGATACAGCCGGAGAATTCTTTATACAGTATTGCACTCAGGATAATCCTTATGAAACAGTTTCTACCAAAGTTACTCTTACCGGTTTAAAACAATGGACAAATGTCAGCTTTTACCTCTCGTTTCCGGTATTTAATCACGCGGAAAATCTCGGAACTGATTTTAGAACTGCGCGTGAAGCTGATGGATCGCCGAATTTAATTATCAGAGAAGTTAAAGTTATTCAAAATCAATTAAATGAACCTGCCACAACAATACCAGCCGCTACAAATGTTTTTACGTTTCAAGCTGATAAAAATAATTTGCCGGTGCAGCCGGTTGATAATGACCTGGCGCAGTTGCCCGGTGCGACAAACATTTTAATCGGAAACATGCACTCTGCATGGTCACCTGGTAATTTGTATGAATATCTTTTTAACGCGACAAGTAATGGGGGATATGGAGTTGGTTACGCGGATGGCAAAGTTTTGTTTGCTGACAATCAATTAAATACAAGTAAAACCGTTTTTAACGCGCCGACAACAATTAATGAAATCCGCGTGTTCGGCGGCGGACACGGTGACGGTCGCTGTTTCGTTAATTGCAAAATTTATTTTTCTAAAGATGGAGATATTTATAACCGGTTTATTGTTCCGGGAACCACAAACCTTATGATTGGCACCGGTAATGGAGATGATATTAATAATTATACCGCGAATATTAATAACGCGATGGCAAGAGTTTATTGCACTGACGGCACTCCACTCGCCGAAAATATCAGATATATTAAATTAGTTTTTCGCCCCGCGTCAACATTGAGCAGTATTATGGAACTGTATCCGAGTTCTGACGCGATATTAAGTCCCGTAGTTCGCGAAATTGATATTATTGGAACTACAGAACCATCAAAAGCCACGTCCTCAAAATCGTTTGCGTTAACTAATCATATTATAAGCACAAGTTTTTTTCATTGGTACACGAAAAACGGCGGACAATTAAGCGGATCCTGGCTTCCGAGGGACGGTCGCGCAAGCTGGTCTGGAGAGTCAGGCTGGTGGAAGACTCAAATTAAACAGGTTATGCTTGCCGGTATTGATGTTTTGTATGTTCATTTGATTCCGGCTTTTGAACAGCAAAGGATTAATCTCTTTCAGGCTTTGTCGGAAATGAGATACGATGGATATGATGTGCCAAAAGTGGCTCCTTTTTTAGATCCGATAATTACCTGGACCGGGCAACCGAAATATAGTTTGGCAAATGCTGCAAACAGGCAAAAGATTGTTGATCAATACATTCGGTTTTTTAATCAGTATTATTCTGTTAATACAGACGAATACGCTGATGATTATATCGATGTAATTGATAATCGGGTAGCTTTGGACGTCTGGCACCTTGGCAATAATTTCACAAGTATTTCTAGTTTTCAGCGCAGAGATATGGAAGATCCGCTTGCAGCTGAGTTTGGAGCGGAACACCCTGTTTTTTCTAACGGTATTTATATGATTACAACAGAATCGGGAAATACTTTTTCGTTTGCTGATGAACAAGTCAGGCAGTTCCAAAGTCAGGATTATAGCTATATTACCGATTATAACGGAATAAAATCAGACCAGTTAAAACCAGGGTATTGGGACCAGAATATCAGAAACCCGGGCACGTGTTTTAAAAGAGACGGAGGGGTTAATTATTCAAATTCTTGGGTGACTTACCCGGACGCTTTAACTGTCAAGCGTGTCTATATTGAAAGTTGGAACGAATTTGATGAAGGCTCGGGAATCTTTGCCGCGAATCCAATTGATATTTACAGGATCCCTTCAAATACAAGCACGGATGACTGGTCTAAAACAGACGATTCGCTTGAATATATTAAAACTACTTATAGGGGGGCAAGAACATTCAAGCGTTTTGAAATTGGTTCTAAAAATTCTGAAATTATATGGCAGAATATGCCAACAAATATGTTTATCGGCGAAACTAATTATTGTCAGGTCTATGTTAGAAATACCGGATTCGATCTGTGGACATCTAATGACTTATACAGCTTCGGACAAGTTGATAGCGATACGGAAAATTTTGGTCCGGGAAGGTATTATTTCAACGATAATGAAAACGAAGTGGATTTATATCTTGGCATTTTTAAAGGCAGGCCGGTTAAATTTGATGTTAAAGTCATTGCACCTGCTATTTCAGGAATATATGAAACACACTGGAGAATGTTACAGGAAGGTGTTGTGTGGTTTGGCGAAGAAATAACCAACACAATCTATGTTTATCCCATTCCGGAACCTTTCTACAATGCCGGGATTCTGTTTATTATTTATTATTTGATGTTTATTAAACAAAGAAAACTCGTTTTTTCATAATGAATTCGTGATTTTACTATTTCAGATTTTCACTCTAAAACTTTTACAACTGTCCTTTAATTTTATTTTCCGGTGAAAATATTTTTTAAAGGAACGACAAATTATAAACTATGAAAAATTTATTCTTATTTCTAATTCTAATATTTATCTGTAATAATGTTAACGCTGCCTTTTCTGATGAAATCTCTAATTACGGACTTTATCATTGCGATGTGACTAATGTAACTCCCTGGCATACAGAAACTCCGGATGATAATTCAAGCAGCCGGGCCTTTAATCCCGCTCTAATGGAATATCAATCCGAACAACCTGTGCTGACACCCCGTTCAGGCGGTGGATCCTGTTTATATTTTGACGGAAATAATGCCGGTTTATACATTCCGGATTATTCAGGATATATCGGCTGGCCCGGAGATCAGGATACTTTTGTTGCTGATATTTCAGTAAAATGGGAAGAATTGCCCGCGGCATCAGGTGATAATCGTGTTGGTCTTATTGTAGCGGGAACGTGGAATATTTTTTTAAGAAATAACGGTTCCGGGAAAGGGATTATTGAAGTTGTTGTTAAAAACACGGCAGACTTATCTACTTATCTTAGTTCTGATGTTACTTTAAATGCCGATACCTGGTATGATGTTCATGCCCAGCTCAGTAACGGTGTTGTTTCATTAACAATTAACGGAACAACAAAGACAACTGCAATGAGCGGAATGTTAAAACAGGGTTCAATCCAGGTGGAAATTGGTCAGGGGATATATTTACCACGATATTTCAAAGGATATTTAGATGAAATAAGATATGGCTTTTTTGCAAAAGCATTCGGGCCCGAAATCGATAATTCAAACCTTTTGCCGGCGTACAAACCAGATAATGAAGTGAGCATGGAAGGTGATTCACCCGACTGGCTGAAGACTTTAATTATGGCACAATTTCGTGTTGAAACCGTAACTTATGAAGGTGACTTCAGTAACGCTGTAAGAATTTTAGACCATTATGCCAAAACAGGTGTTAACGGTTTGTGGATTAACCCGATATACGAAAGGACAGGCAACAACGGTTATCTGGGTTTTGGTCCTAATTTGATTGATGATAAAATTGCCGGAACGAGTGATATTAATTTAGCATTCAAAAGAGCAAAAGAATTCGTGGATGAAGCACATGCAAGAAATATTCGGATTTTCTTCGATGTTGTCATATGGGGGGTCTCATCAAACAGTCCGCTTGTAAGTGCCCATCCTGATTGGTTTAATCCTTATAATTCAGATATCAACGGGTTCTTTTACAAAACCGATAACACCGACTGGCAGGAATGGTTTATTCAACAAGCTACTAATTTAGTTATCTCAACCGGTGCAGATGGTTTCAGATGTGATACCGAACCTGCATCAACCGGTTATGCATTATGGGAGGAAGTCCGACAAAGATGTTATTCGGTTGGCAAGAAAGTTGGTATTATTTCTGAGCAGTACAGTACACGGAACGGGGTTTATGATTTTGAACAAATCGGTGTAGGATATGTAAGCTTAGATGACTGGGAAAAAGTTCGTGAAAGCGGGAACTATTTTATTTCCAATAATATTGTTGACAGTGTAAAAACAGGTGTTGCTATCGGAATACCCGAATCCGAGCAGGGCAGAGGCAGATTTTACACATATAACCTTAGCAATCACGATTCATTTTATCAAACTTCTTTTGGGAATATTGTGAGATTCGGCTATCAAGCCGTTTTCTCGCCGTTCATTCCCATGTGGTATATTGGTGAAGAATGGAACTGCCAGCCTGATGTTTCCGCGATATTGTATTTCACTAAAATCAACTGGTCAAAAATGCTTAACGAGCCTAATTTCAGATTTTTCGAGAAAGTAAAAAAATTAATCAGGATAAGACGGCAATACCCGGACATTTTTCAGTATTATCCCGCAAATCATCGCGACTCAAATATTTGTAAAGTTAATGTCGCGGGGAATAACCTTCAATCTTACGCGCGATATAAAGATGGTAAAGGAATACTTATTATTCCTAATTATAACGATTCAAGCAGCACGTTTTCATTCGTTCCTCCCTATAGTGATATGGGTATGGATGCCGGTACAATATTTAAAGTTACCGATCTGTTAAATGACGAAATTATTTTTACAAATCTTAATATTTCATCGACTATAAATATCAATATCTCAAATCAAAGTCTGGCTGTGCTTCTCGTGGAAAAAAATGACGGCAGTTTCACCCCTTACGATGATTCCTGGAGTAATATCCTGCTTATGCATTGCGATGATACTAATCAATACTATTGGTTGGAAACAGCTGACGATAATTCAAGCGGACGTTCAGCAGCGCAACCTATTCTGGATATTAATAATACCGCAACCGGCAGGGATGTGACCAAAGAACCCGCATTGATGCCGGGATCACCTTACGGCGGAAGTTATTTTAGCTTTGACGGCATAAATGATGACATGTTAATTCTTCCTTATACGCTGTGGCCTTCAAATAAATTCAGTGTTGTTTGTGATTTTTCTATCAGATGGAAAGATTTACCGCCGGCAGGTGAGTATTCAGCAACTATTCAAACAAAATCCTGGAGAGGTTTCCTTTATAATAACGGCGGTAAAGGCGGAATAAACTTTCTGACCGAAGGGGGAGTGTGGATCACATCACCTGTTCAGCTGGATTCAAATGTGTGGTATTCAGTAAGCTTTCAGGATTTTAACGGAAACGCGACTTTAACGGTTGGCGGAACCGTCACGACGGTGAGTGGCGCGCCAATTGGCGCCTCGACCGCGCACATCAGAATTGGGAATGATTTATACGCTCCGGACACACGTTATTTTAAAGGTGACTTAGATGAAATCAGAGTTGGAATTATTCCTGAACCTTTCTATTCCTGCCCGATGTGCGGCGGGGTATTATTAATTATTTATTATTTAATATTTATTACAAGACATGCTTCCAAGCGTGTCTATGATTAAGGTTTGCTCGAAAAGAATTAAGGGCGAAAGGGAATTTTCCATTATGACCTTACAGGGAGGAAACACAGGCGGGCGGAATATTGACAGGCCGCCGTGTCGCGCGAATGCCGGGGTTGCCCTGCTTTGTTCCATTTCTGCCTTTCAGGCAAATTTTTGAGACTATCCCTTTTCGAAATATCAGCTTGGAGGGACGTTGTCCTCAACGTCCTAATCTTCATAAGCCCAAATGTTTCGACAATTTTTGTCGATGATAATCGACCAAGAATGTCGATTATAATTGAATAAAAAAGACAAATGAAATACACTGTCTGCACTTTTGTCCGAAAAATGTTGGAACTTGCGCCTTTCCGGGCTGAAATGTCTTTACGGAACGGGTATTCCCGAGCGAACAACAGTGAATTCCGCAAAAGAATCACCGAATTGTGTAAAAACGTTTCAATTTGTTATAGACTTATCAGTTTGTTTTTGATATAATGTGTGTAAATGAAAATTTTAACTTTACTGATTAACAATTTAATTTCAGGAGGAAAAATGAAAAAACTAATTATTAAACTCACTCTGATCGCGGCTTTGGTCGTTGTTTGTAATTCAGCTTCAGCTGTTTATACAGATTCACCTGCCAATTTCTTTCTCTGGCACTGCGATGCTACAAACTGGGACGGTGTTGTAGAAATGACTCCGGATGATAATTCAAGCGGACGTGCCGCACATCCGTTGCAAATCAATGTTACAAACGAAGCTGTAATTATGCCGGGATCACCTTATGGCGGAAGTTATCTTTATCTGGATGGTACGGTTCATTGTACCGCTTTCGATGCTTATGCAAATGACAAAGATAATGTAAATATTGACCTTAGTTTCAGAGCGCATGCGTTACCTGATGCCGGTAAGTATGATGTACTTATATCGACACCTAGTACAAGAATTTATCTTTTTGGAAATGTTGTTCGGGCGATAGCTTACAATGATGCTGCCAGTCCAAGCTTTGTTACATCATCTAAGGTTCTCAGTTTAGAAACTTGGTATTCTGTAAGTTTAAGCACCAGTAATAGTAATAATCAATTCCAATTGATTGTTGGTAATGACACCGATGGTTATACAACCAACTTAGCCCCGTCAGCAGACAGTTTGTTTTTCTTAAGTGATATGAAATACGTGCTTTTTGGTTGGGGCGAATGGGTTGCGGGTCGCGAAGCCAATGCTGATCTTGATGAAATAAGAGCATATTCTATTATCCCTGAGCCGATCACAATTGGTTTTATCGGATTAGTAGGGTTTCTTGCTCTCAGAAGAAGGAAATAATTTTAGCTTCAGCTAATCAATTTAGCAGAAGATACTTTTGAGTATCACCTGCTTATAAATCTTAAAACATAATAACAAAAAAGGAGACCGAAAAATGAAAAATCTAATTA
>QMOL01000051.1 GCA_003648225.1 Chlamydiota bacterium | reverse complement strand
CATCGTGCTTAGACACTGTATACCAGCAACAAACGTCTTGGCATTTCAAAGGGCAAATCGCGCATGCTTTTTCACGAACTGTAAGCAAAAAAACGATGTTTACGGTACGCTAAGGGACTTTTTCTCTCTAATTATTATAACATATTTTAACTTATTATAGGGTTTATAATTAAATATTTAATACCACTTGACTTTTATTATAGAATCTGACCTCGCTGAGGTCGGCAGATCAATTCACGATTGCATCGGTATGCTAATCAACCGTCCTCTCCGTTTTCCTAATTTGCAGCATAAACATGTCAATTATTGTTTTTTCAGCGATTAATCGCTGTCGCAGTAAATGAATTTCCGCTTTCGCAAAAATTCTTCATTACTGCACTCCAAAATCAATGTCCAACGTCCAATTTCAAGTTTCAAGTTTCAAACATTCCACCTCTTCTAATACTTCCTCTTTACTAATCCCTTTACCGATTATCGCGAGAGATGTCGGTGCGGGGAGATGGATATTTTCCGGGCAGGTTGAGAAGTTTGTTTTTCCTGAAATTCCTTCCACCCAGAGATAACCGTCCGGAGATTTCAACCGTCCTTTTATCCGCCAGAATTTCTCGTTATATTTTTCGCAAAGACTTTTGAATTTTTCGAGCGGAATTGACCAGTTTTCAGTAATTGAAATTGAAGTGACCGGCTGTGGTTTGTGACCGACAGAGTTAGCGATATCTAACCGAGGCATATTAAAACAGGGGATTATTGAGGGATCGATTTTAGCGTTAACTGCTCTGAAAATCGGCGCTCTGGAATTTAATTTTTTAATTTCCAATTCTGTTTTGGAAAGTATTTCTTCAGATACTGTGTCTGTTTTGTTCAAAATGACCGCGTCAGCAAGTTTTATCTGTTCTGATGCCGCACGCAAAGTTTTCAAAACTTTAAAGATTGTATTTGGGTCAACAAGACAAATATTTGAGCGAACATATAATTTATCACGAAGAAACGGAACGCTGATCATTTTAAAAATTTCGCTTACATCGGCGATTCCTGTTGCTTCCACCCATATTTCATCCGGTTTAATTTCATTAACAATTTTTTCAAGCAGAGATATGAAATCAGTTCGCAGACAAATGCAGAAGATGCTTCCTTTGTTTAATTCCCATTTTTCGTAATCGCCGTCCGGTAGTCTGGTGCCGTCGATGCCGAGTGAAGCGAATTCATTAACTATAACGGCGAGTTTACCGGTGTTTTTTTTGCGGGTATTTATTAAGTGGGACAAAAAAGAAGTTTTTCCCGCGCCGAGAAAACCGGATATTAAAGTTAAGGGAAGCATGTTTAATTACGGATTACGGATTACTTCTTAGTAACTGAATCGAAAAGTTCTTCTGAATTACCTTCATCGATAAAGCCCATATCGATGATAACCAGATCGCCTTTATTGAGCTCATTATTATATTGTTTTAGTTCAGCTTTTCTATTATTGTCTTCAGAATAATCGTAAAATTCGCGAATTTTGCCGTTTTCATCCATAACGGTTAATTTGAGATAATTAGCGGTAACAGGTTTGGTCCAGAAAGGGATTCCTATCACAGAGTCTTTTCGTGAGTAAGGCACGAATTTTTTACTAAGCAGGGTTCCTTCGAATGTTTTTTTAAACATATTCAGATCCTGCTGAGTTACTTTACCCGAGGGTTTAGTTGAAGCACAGCTGCACAAGAGTCCAATACATGCAAGAAAGAGAATAATGTTTTTCATAATATTATTATCATTTATACTTAAAGATTACTTTACTAAATTAATATAGTGATGAGATTATATCATTTCATTTTTGCCTTGTCAATAGTTCGTAAGATGTTGATGCAGCTATGAGAAAAACAAAGATTTCGGCACTAAACAGCGGTGGAGAAAATAACGATACTGTACCGGCGATTAATGTTATAAAGAATAGAATTGTAATGACAGTAAGATTGCTCATTCCGCGTTTTATCAAGCGATGAGAGAAGTGATCTTTTCCACCTATCAGGACAGATTTTCCGGCATTTAATCTGACAACAATAACGGAGAAAGTATCATAAACAGGCAGCCAGAAAAGAGGAAAAAAACATATTGTTTTAAGATTCAGAATATTTCTATGTTCCAAACTTAAAAATGTGAATATGACACACAAAGCACCGACAAGTAAACTTCCTGTATCGCCCATAAAAATCTTTGCTTTAGGTAAATTCAAGATCAAAAATCCGGCAATAGCAAAAAAAGCAATGATAATTGGTGCCGTAAGAGGAAACACATAATATCTGTATATTATTAATGCAAGAAATACCGCTAGTGCTGTTGAAGCAGATAGACCATCGATATTATCGAGTAAATTGAATGAGTTAGTAAAAAAGATTAAAGCGCAAACAATAATTAAGTAATTAAAAATAGATGTAGTTAAAAATATTGGTGAGATTATTGAGGCGGCAATTATTATAATAAGTTTTGGAATTGAAGATAATTTATAAATATCGTCAATAAGTCCCGCGATAAAAAAGAATGAAAATACAACTATCAATGCAATAAAAAATAAAAATCCCATAGAAAAAGTTAATATAACAAACCCAATGCTCATTGATACAAAAATTGCTATTCCGCCAAAATAAGGCGTCGGCGTGTCGTGCTGGCGGAACTCGTTTGGATGATCAAGCAGTCCTTTTTTGTGAGAAAAATAAATTATAAATCTACAAATGAAATATGAGATAAGAAGAGGAAAAACCGAGACAACAATATATAAATATATCACTTTGATTATTTTAATTTTGATATGATTGCGGCAGCGAATTTGCCGGCGGCTTTTGGACCGTTTGCGGTAATAATATTCCCGTCAACAGTTAATTGTTGACCGGTGTATTTAGCACCGTGAATCGTGATTTTTTTACTCGCGCCGGCCCAAACTGTTGCTTTCTTATTTTTTAGCACACCTGCGTTTGCGAGAGTTACTGGAGCGATGCAAATAGCGGCGAGGATTTTGTTTTGTGCAAGGGCTTCTTTACAAATTTTGTGGCAAAAATTATTATTCCAGTAAATATTTGCTCCGCCACCGCCTATAAAGACAATTGCATCAAAATTTTTAACATTAAGTTCGGAAAGATTTTTGTCGGGAGTGAATTTATAACCGAGCATTCCTGTTGCTGATTTTGTTGATGTTGAGAAAACAACAACTTTAAATCCCGCTTTTTTGAATGCTTTTAAAGGAATTCGCAATTCTTCATCGCGAAAGCGATCGGGAGCGATTACCATCGCGATATTTTTTGGGTAAGCGGAATTTTTCTTGTCATGGCTGAAATTATTACCAGCCATAACAAGAGGAATACAAAATAGCGCCACAAAAAATAAAAGCCAAGCTTTCATCGTAAATCCGGCGATTAATTTTTAAAAATGATTTTACGCGAACGCCGAAGCCGCGCGCTCAGCGAGCATATCGATTGGCATACTTCCTACCGCAGTTTCAACAGCCTGTCCTTTATTGAAGAAAATAACTGTAGGGATGCTCATAACATTATATCGTTGAGCAATTCCCGGAGCGTCGTCCACATTAAGTTTACAGGCTTTAACTTCCGGATGCTGAGCAGCATATTGTTCTAATACGGGCCCGAAAGCCAGGCAGGGGCCGCACCAAGTTGCCCAAAAGTCAACTATTACCGGTTTATCGGACTGAAGCACTTCTTCATTAAAATTTTCTTCTGTGAGATTTATTTCGTTACTCATTTTATTTAACCTTATTTGTTTATTTAAATTAAAATTATTTACTTGTATAAAATTATAATGAATTTTTTTTTAATATTCAAGTGCCGTATCAGAATAGAGAAAATTACTCCAATGTTCAATTAAATAATCAATACGCCACGGGCGCACTTTTAAAGCAAAAATGATCAATATTCAAGTAGGGGCAAGCCTTTGTTGGTTGCCCGAAATAAAAATTAAATAGCGCCGGCACGCGCGGGGCACTTACGTGAGAACAGAAGGCAAAGCGCAAATTTTAATCATCTTGCCTTTTTAGAGCGTTTCTTTTATAATATAAATCTAAAATAAACAAAATGAAATTAACTGTATATATGGAGATGATATGCCACTTGTACCAATGATATTGGAAACGACAGGGCGCACCGAACGCGCTTATGACATTTATTCACGGCTTTTAAAAGACCGTATAATCTTTCTCGGAACAGCTATTAATGATGAAATAGCAAATTTGATTGTAGCGCAAATGTTGTTTTTACAATCAGACGATCCAAACAAAGACATAAGCTTGTATGTAAATTCTCCCGGCGGGTCGGTAACAGCCGGATTAGCAATTTATGACACAATGCAGTTCCTCAAATGCGATATTAACACTTATTGTATAGGGCAGGCTGCAAGTATGGGAGCAGTTTTATTAGCAGCGGGAACTAAAGGGAAACGTTACGCGCTGCCGAATTCGCGTATTATGATTCATCAGCCGTGGGGCGGTACGCAGGGAACTGCATCGGATATCAGCATTCAGGCGCGGGAAATATTAAAAATCAGGGATACGCTTTTAAGTATTCTTTCTGAAGCGACCGAGAAATCGGTTGACGAGATTGGTAAAGATTCTGACAGAGATTTCTTTATGTCTGCGGAAGAAGCTAAGGAATATGGTCTTGTAGATAAAGTAATCAGTCACAAGGAATAGTATTATGGCACAAAAGAAGGGCACACCACAAAGAAAAAAACCTGTATGCTCTTTTTGCGGTAATGAAGTTAAAATGGGAACAAAAGCAATACGCGGCTCCTTTGACGAAAACGCATTTATATGTGAGGACTGCATAAGATATTGTATGACTATTTATGCTGAACCGTTACCCGAAAAAAAATCAAAGAAAGTTGAGCCGGTGGAAATAAAATATCCGCGCGAAATTAAAGACAATCTTGATAAATACGTTATTGGGCAGGAACGGGCCAAACGCGTGATTTCCGTTGCGGTATTCAATCACTATAAACGGCTCCTTAGAAATTTTCAGGAAAAAATTGATGTCGATATCGAGAAAAGTAATGTTTTATTGATGGGATCCACAGGTACAGGAAAAACTCTGATCGCCAAAACTCTCGCTAAATTCCTGAAAGTTCCTTTCGCAATCGCTGACGCTACAACTCTGACTGAAGCAGGTTATGTAGGTGAGGATGTTGAAAATATAGTTTTGCAGCTTCTGCAAAGTGCCGACTTTAACATTGAACGCGCGCAGTGGGGAATTATTTACATCGATGAAATCGATAAAATAGGCAGAACAACTAATAATGTATCAATCACACGTGATGTTTCAGGTGAAGGTGTTCAGCAGGCGCTTCTGAAAATTCTTGAAGGAACTATTTGCAATGTTCCGCCGAAAGGAGGAAGAAAACATCCGCATCAGGAATTTATAAAAGTTGATACTACAAATATTCTGTTTATTTGCGGCGGCGCGTTTAACGGTTTGGAAAAAATCATCGAAAGACGACTCGGAAAAGGTGTACTGGGATTTGATGTTACCGGTGAAGCAAATAAAACTTTGTCAAAATATGAACTCCTCGAAAAAACAGGACCGGAAGACTTAATCGCTTTTGGTTTCATACCGGAATTTGTGGGACGGCTTGCCGGCGCATCACCTTTACAGGAACTTACAAAAGAGGATTTGATAAGAATTCTTACGGAGCCGAAAAACGCGATTACTAAACAGTACAAAGCATTATTTGAAATGGAAGATATTGAACTTGAATTCGAGCAGAAAGCTCTTGACGCAATCGCTGAGGAAGCAATAAACCGGAAAACCGGCGCGCGGGGACTTCGCTCGCTTATGGAAAGCATAATGACTGATTTAATGTACGAAGCGCCTGAGATTCCGAATCTCAAGCAATGTATTATAACGGAAAATTTTGTTAACGGCAAAGAAGAGAAACCGAAACTCGTTTACTCTAAAACTAAAAAAGTGGCGTGATAAACCTTAATCATCAACAATAATAAATAATCCTCCTATTGCGGATCTTCGACAAATAACAAATAACAAATAACAAATAACAAATAACTACTACAATGAAAAAAGAATACCTCTACACTCCCGGTCCCGTTACTGTTCCACCTGAAGTTTTACTTAAACTTGCCGAGCCGATGTATCATCATCGCACACCGCGTTTTAAGAAAATGTTTGGAGAAGTGAACACCAAATTAAAAACTGTTTTCCGTACTGAAAATGATATCATTACTTTTACTTCATCAGGAACCGGAGCAATGGAAGCTTCTGTGGTTAATTTCCTTTCTCCCGGAGATAAAGTCGTTACAATTAACGGTGGAAAATTCGGTGAGAGATGGACTTTACTCGCTAAAGCTTATGGGATTGATTATAATGAAATGATGATTGAATGGGGCTGTGCCCCTGATCCCGCGGAACTCGAAAAAATTCTCGCCGCTGATCCTTCTATTAAAGCGGTTTACACTGAACTCACCGAAACTTCCACAGGAAGTGTTTTTGATATTGAAGCGATCGGAAATGTTGTTGCCAAAACCGATGCAATTCTCGTTGTGGATGCTGTTAGCGGAATAGGTGCTGATGATATACATGTTGACGCGTGGAAAGTTGATGTTTGTGTTGCCGGCTCGCAGAAAGCGTTTATGATTCCTCCGGGGCTCGGCTTTATGAGTGTATCTGAAAAAGCATGGAAACTCGCTGATGAGTCAAAACTCCCGAAATTTTACTTTGACGCTAAAAAAGCAAGAAAATCTATCGCCGAAAATAATACACCTTATACACCGGCGCACACTCTGCTCGAAGCGCTGAATGTTTCGTTAAGCATGATTGTTGAAGAAGGAATCGATAATGTTATTGCCAGACATACACGTCTTGCTAACGCGGTTCGTGAAGGAGTAAAAGCGCTTGGCTTAAAACTTTATTCAAAATCTCCGGCTAACGCTCTTACAGCAATTGAATTTGACAGCATTGATGCTGAAGAACTTAGAAAATATTTGAAAGCTGAAGGTATTTTTGTTGCCGGCGGACAAAACGATGCGAAAGGTAAAATTATCAGAGTCGCTATGATGGGTTATGCAACCGAATCTGATGTTATGAACGCGCTTAGTGTTCTTGAGCGTTCGCTGTTAAAAGTGGGCATGAACATTGAGCCGGGCAAATCGCTTGCTGCGGCACAAAAAGTGTTAATTGGATAAAAAAAGCAATCGACATTTTTTGTCGATAGTTACCGACAAAAAATGTCGATTGAAATATTGAAGTCTTTGATGTCATTTTTGTTTTTGACGTCATTTAAAAACTAAAACTGAATATAAGGAGAAATCTTATGTTGAAAGTTATTGCAACCGATGGAATGGCATCGGACGGTGTTGAAATATTTGAGAAAGCTGACGGAATTGAACTTGAAGTCAGAAAAGGCGTTGATGCAGATGAATTGTTAAAAATTATTCCCGAGTATGACGGAATAATTATTCGCAGCGCTACAAAGGTTACTGAAGAAGTGCTCGCGGCCGGGAAAAAACTGAAGGCCGTCGGTCGCGCCGGAGTTGGAGTTGACAATGTTGATATTAAGTCTGCAAGTCGGCGTGGCATTGTTGTTATGAACACTCCGCAGGCGAATACTATTTCTACTGCCGAGCACACAATAGCGATGATTTTTTCACTTGCCCGTAGAATTCCTGAAGCTGATGCTTACATGAAAAAAGGCGAATGGGCAAAGAAAAAATTGAAGGGTGTTGAACTTTACGGGAAAACACTCGGTGTTGTCGGTTACGGAAGAATCGGCCGCTGGGTTGCAAAAGTATGTCAGTCAGTCGGAATGAAAATTGTGGCTTTTGATCCTATGGTCTCCGATGATAAAATCAGAGAAACCGATGCCACTCCCGCAACGGTTGAAGAGCTTTTCAAAATAAGTGATTTTATTACTGTTCATACTCCGGTAAATAATGAGACACGGAATATGATTAATAAGGATACTATCGCGATAATGAAAGACGGTGTCAGATTGGTAAATTGCGCTCGCGGCGGAATTATTAATGAAGATGATCTGTGTGACGCAGTTGAAAGCGGAAAGGTTGCCGGTGCCGCATTGGATGTTTATCCTAAAGAACCCAATCAGAACAAGCGTCTCGAAACTTATTCACAAATCATTTTAACACCGCATATTGCCGCGTCAACAGGCGAAGCGCAATCAAAAGTGGGTGTTGAAGTCGCGGAAGAAATGGTGGAATATCTTGTAAATGGAGCGATATCAAACGCGATTAACGCTACCGCAATGGGCGAAGAGGAAAGAAAACAGATTCTTCCTTTCGTTGAATTCGGTTCACGGTTAGGAAGTATTCTTGCTCAGGTGGCTTGCGGTGATGTAAAATCACTTCGTATAGTTTGTGAAGGAACCTTGAATAATGTTGACATAACTCCTATAACAAGATCGATCATTTCAGGCGTTTTATCATATAATGTTGAAGGAGTAAATCAGGTTAACGCCGAACTTATGGCGGAAGAGCAGGGGTTAAAGATTGAAAAAATAAAATCAAGTAATATTAAAGGATATACAAATTTCATTCGCGTAGAAGCTATTAATGAGAAAGGTGAAATGAATTCTGTTGGCGGAACGATTTTCGGTGAGAAAAATCAACATCCGCGAATCGTTAGAATTAATGATTTTCATGTAGATGTTATTCCTGAAGGCTTTCTGCTTATTCTTGTTCATAAAGACGCACCGGGAATTATCGGAAAAGTAGGTACAATCATCGGGGACGCGAATATTAATATTTGCAGAATGACATGCGACAGCCTTAAACCAGGCGAAGTTAATGTAGGGGCGTTTGGTATTAATAAATCTATTGGAGAAGATGTTCTTGAGAGAATTAAAAATACTGAAGGTGTAATGCAGGCACATTGTGTCTCACTTTGATTATCGCCATCAGCAGTGCAAATTTCGAACATGAGCATAGATATCATAAAATTCGATAAATCTATACCAAAGCACATCGCCGTGATTATGGATGGAAACGGCAGATGGGCAAAAAAACAAGGGCTGGTCGCAAGATTGAAAGGGCATGAAGCAGGCGCGGAAACTATTCGCGCTGTCCTTCGTGCCTGTGATAAAACCGGCGTTCGTTATTTAACACTCTACGCTTTTTCTACCGAAAACTGGAAGCGGTCAAAAAGTGAAGTGGCGGGTTTAATGGAACTCTTACGCCGTTTTCTCATAAAAAATACCGATGAATTGATAGAAAAAGGGATTCGTCTCCGCGCTATCGGTCAGATTGACAGACTGCCTGACCAAACACGGAAAGAGCTTGAGCGTTCAATCGAAAAATCGAAAAACGAAACAAAACTCGATTTAATTCTTGCATTGAGTTACGGAGGGCGAACAGAAATTGTTAATTGCATTCGACGAATTTCGTCGATTGTAAAATCCGGGGAATTAAATCCCGAAGATATTTCTGAGGAAACGGTTAAGCAAAATCTTTACGCGCCGGATGTTCCTGATCCTGAACTTCTGATTCGAACTAGTGGCGAGATGAGGATAAGTAATTTTCTTTTATGGCAAATTTCTTATTCTGAAATTTATGTAACTGAAATACTGTGGCCGGATTTCAGAGAGAATGACTTTTATGAAGCAATAGCCGATTATCAGAAACGATTAAGAAGATTTGGCGGAGTGTGAAATAGAATTAAATTAACCTAATTAATCTAATTTCTAATTAACCTAAATAAATATCAAATTACCAAAAACCAAAATGGGACAAGAGAAAAAAGTTTTTTGGGTAGTTTGAACATTAAACCAATTAGAAATTGATTATCTGAAACCCGAAACCTTGCAATTTAAATTATGCTTAAATACCGATTAATGAGTGCCAGCGTTCTTATCACCTCTCTCGTACTGATTGTGATGTTTTCACGCGGGTGGTCAAATATATTTCTTCCAACAGCGATTTCGTTTATTGCTTCAATAGGACTCCTTGAGTTTTATCATTTTATGGAACAAAAAGGATATCAGCCGCTCCGCAAATGGGGAGTTTGCTTTTCCATAATATACATTTTCACAATATACTTTGTCTCGCTGAAAACCAAACTGCAAGTCGAAGATTTAGCGTTAATGCCTATCTTTCTCGCAATTTTAACTGCAACAATAATTATTGTTGCAAGGCAGAAAATTGATACCGCTCTTTCCACCATTGCGTCATCACTTGCGGGTTTTATTTATGTAACCTGGCTTCTGGCTTTTACAATGAGAATTATTCTTTGGCGAGGCGCCGATTTTATGGATGGAAGGTATTTCTTTTTGTTTTTTGTTGTTGTGGTTAAAAGCACTGATATCGGCGCGTATTTTTATGGAACCTGGTTTGGGAAACATAAACTTGTTCCGAAAATCAGCCCTAAAAAAACGGTAGAAGGTTTTATCGGCGGCGTAATCTTCGCTTCGGCGCTCGGCGCCGTTTTTGCTTCAACACTTCCGTCTGTTCACCCGATGTTTATTAAATTAAGTGAAGTGCTGTTTAAAAGTGACAGTACGGTTCTTGTTGCCGCTTTGGGACTGGTGATTGGCGGTTCATTGAGTATACTCGGGCAATTCGGTGATTTGGCGGAATCGATTTGGAAGCGAGATGCTAAAGTAAAAGATTCAGGAGGTTATATTCCCGGGATGGGGGGGGTGCTTGATGTAATTGACAGTTTGCTTTTTCCCGCGCCTGCGATGTATTTATTTATGAAGGTACTTGAGAATGTAAATTTATAATTATTAAAGATTCACAAATATTAAAAAATTATTGTAATGTTTTCCGAAAATAATAAATTTGTTCTTGGTGCCCATTATTATGTTCCCGGTTTTTCCGAAAAAGAAAACTGGACAACAGACTTGACACGGATGCTCGAAACCGGAATAACCTGTGTTTACGCTATTGCCGCGTGGAGTTGGATTCATACCGCTCCGGAAGAATTTGATTTTTCTGAATTGAAAGAATTTATTGACGCTGCAGAGAATACCGGTCTCGAAGTTCAAATAGGGATGGTTATTGAATCCGCGCCGGAATGGTTATTATCGGAACATAATGGCTGGTATTATGTTAATCAAAAAAATCAGCCGCTGGTTCCTTACGCTAAGACCCGTTATCAGTATGGCGGATGGCCCGGAGTGTGTTTCGACAACGTCGGCGCCAAAGAGTTAGCTTCTAAATTTATTAAGCGGCTCGGTGAATTTGCTGAATCACAAAATGTGGTTTCTTCTGTTGAAGTCTGGTCGGGAATTTCTTTTCCGCCGGCGTTTCACGCTCCGGTAAGTAAAGAAAGGTATTGTTATTGTTCGGCGACAAGGACAGCATTTATTGAGTGGCTTAAAGACAAATATAATCAGGATATTCGGAATCTTAATGCGGCTTGGAAGCGAAAATTTACTGACTGGAATCAGCTTAATCCACCCCGTTTTTTCGGTACTTTTCCAAATGAGCTTGACTGGTGTAGATTTCTTTTTTGGCGACAGAAATCAATGTTGAAATGGAGAATCGATAGTATTCGACACGCGGGATTTACGGGTAAAATTATCGCGCATACCGGTCTTGATGACGCTTTGCAGCCACAACTTGCCTGCGATGACCATGCCTGCGCGGCGATGGTTGATGAATGGGGATTTACAAACGCTCAAGTTGTTGAAGGGAAAAAACGAGCGTATTTGCTGTTCTTCGGAGCCGATTTCGCCCGCTGTGCAGCAAGAGGTAAACCGTATAGATTAAGCCAACTTCGGATCGGTCCGTTTGCAAGTCGTACGATGCAGAAAGAATCCGGACATTCAGCCGGATTTGTTCAGCTTAATAATTGGGCCGCCTTAGCGGGAAATGTCAAAAATATTTGTTACCGTTCATGGCGCCCGCAAACTTCAGGTCACGAAGCTGAAGGTTATGGTTTGACAACACTTACAGGAGAATTTAACGATCGAACAGACGCGGTTGCACGATTATCAAAATTAATAAAAGAACATAAGCACATAAGTTCTTTTACTGCTTCGGAAGCCGATGTTGCGATTCTTATTCTTCCTGAATCCGCGAATTTCAATTATGTAACCGAAAACGGTTCCGCGAAGTTTTATGATAGTGCTGTAAAAGGAACATATAAAGCATTTTTTGATAAAAATATCTTTGCTGATTTTAT
>QMOL01000050.1 GCA_003648225.1 Chlamydiota bacterium | reverse complement strand
CTTCAGGGAGTCTTGTAAGTTCATATTCGATACTAAAATTCCCTGAATTATTGAAATTTTGATCAGGCGAAAATCCGCATCGCAGCAAAGGCGGAGCAGCGTTATAATTTAAAATAGAAGTTTTCGCTTTTCCGGATGATGGTCCTTCGTTAGTAACACAAACACACAAAGCGTTATATGTGGTATAAGTTAAAGGCGCAAGAGAACCGAACTGTCTTCCTGATTCATTATAATTATAGTTAATATTTCCCCCGCCGGTTACATTAAATGTATCTTCAAACAAGAGAGAAGCAGGAAGATTCGCACCCGTTACAGCACATTTCACATCCGACCAGGTAGAGGTGTAAGAAAGATCAACCGAAGCAACTTGGTAGCAGTATTTTGTTGCTTTTGATAAATTTACATCGACATAGCTTGCCGGGAATGAAGAACCTATAATTTCGCCATCGCGTCTGATAAGATACTTTATAACATTTGATACAGAATCCCATTTAAGTTGAATTGATGAGCAAGAAAGCGGCACGGCAATCAAATTTCTTGGTTTAGCAGGTCCTATAGAAACAACATCGCTAAAAAAAGTTAATAAGCCGACGCCTTTGCCATTTAATACCCATGGTCCTGAGCCGGAGTGTCCGGAATAAGTTAAACCATCATTTGAGGAACCATTGCCATCAAGCTGAAGAATAACAGTATTGCTTGCAACTCCTCCACCGATAATATTTACGCCTGAGTTTTCAAGATTGAAATAATTTTCCACACCTGAATTCCAGATAAGGCTGTCAACTTTATTCCGCATTACAATAGTAATATTTGTGTTTCCAATATCACTGAAAAAAATATGATCAATATTTGGAGGTTCAATATTTATAGTATTAGATGAGCCATATAAGTCGCGCATAAGTAACGCGGCATCATGTTCGCCAAGTTCTTTGTAACCATTATTATAAACAAAATGACAACCATTATGACCGTTTAACCCTGTAGTTGACATAACTTCTATATCCGGGAATTTGTCCGGAATTAAACGCTGCCGGTTTCGTAAACTTACATTCCATTGAGCAACAAGGCACCCAACTCTGAGTTGATGAATTAAAACTTCTTCAAAACCCGGATAATCTTCTAACCAGTTATTATATAAATTAGTAAAACCATTTTCATGAACATCTGCCGCGCCTGAATCGCTTTCCCCCTGATACCATAAAATCGCACGCAGTTTATTTGTAACCCCGGCATTTCTCGCACGAAAAAGCAAACGACCGTAATTAGTTCCAATATCTTCTGGGTTACTGTCATTGCGTTCAAAAAAGCTGATTGGTTTACCGCCGTTACCATTATTAATTATAGCAATAGGAATTCCTGTTTCTTCAATTAATACACGTCCCATACGAATCGCCCATTGACCAATGGCACCTTGACCGTACATTTTGTCGCCTTCAGCGAGATGCCAGTTCAAATCACTTATAACTACTCCCGGGGAATCACTGTGAGTACCAAAAGAGCGAAGGAACTGCCCTCGGTTTACATTTGCGGAAGCGCTGCCTGATTCTCTCATGGCGTTTGCGTTTGATTGCCCGTTAATCAAATAAACATCTCCGCCAACCACATTATCTACAGTAGCAATAGTTGTTTCGGTAGAACCAGCAACAGTAGCAACCGTAAAATCATAATTCGCAAGTTCAGCTTTTATAGAAGTCAAAAAATTAAAATCTGCTTTACCGGCTGAATAGACCAAAGCTTGAGTTAAGACTGATTGCAGTACACTTTCTCTATAAACTTTTACAGTTATAAAATCAAATCCGGGTGAAGAAATAGTTCCGGCAATTTTTACATTTGCTATATTTGTTGATGGCAAACGAGGACAAACTTGCATATCTTTTGGAATATCAGTAAAAACGAAATCCGGATCAGGCGAAATGATAACTGGAGCACTAACTCTTAATTCATCAACATCACCATTAAGTTCAGAACCTGTTCTACCGCTTGAATTATCATCCGGTGTTATACCTGATGCATTTTCAGTATCGCAATGGAAAAGAGCAAAATTATCCATAGTATCCGTATAAGCAGCAGAAGCTGAATTACAAGCAACGACAAGCGCTGCGATTAAAGCAAGTTTAACAAGCAAGTTTTTCATTTTGTTATCCTATTGTATAGTTAGTACATTACTTGATTATAATATTTAGTTTTGGAGTTTTCTTATTAATCCGAGAAATAAGAAAATAAATCCGCTAAGAATTAATGACGGTTCAGGTATAAAACCGAGAAATAATTCATGGGGTAACGCCTCATCGCTGATGCGAACTTCGTCAACATAACCATTAAGATAATCGGAAGGATTGTCGGCCCACATTCCTCTTCCGACAGTCCATTTATTATTATTGTGCCAAAGGGCGCCGCCGGATACAGTGTTATCTGATGCTATAAGCTGATAAGAATTCCCTCCCGTTTGCCAATAGAGATAAGCATTTGTTCCGTCACATACCGCGGCGATGTGATACCAAACACCGGTTTCCGGATAAAGACCCGAGTCGGCACTTCTAAGCCGGTGCCGTGTTCCGCCACCGTCTGTAAAGTCAAATTCAAGTCCCTCGGGATTTGACGCTCTGTGTTTTATACAAAATGGTTGATTGCCGTCGGAACCCGGGCGACCGTCTTTACCTACGACAACAGCAAATTCATCATTGTTATATTTTACCATGCATTCGATGGTAAAGCCGCCGGAAAAGTCATAATAATTTATTGGCGCCGACGGTGCTGTACTAATATTCTGACCCGAACTATGACTGCCGGTCATTCTTAATGCAAGATTGTTATCTTCTCCTGTCAACGGTACTGTTGAAAACGGTACATCACCGGTTGCCCGGGGATTAACTTCATCGCCCCAAGCGCTTAAATTATAACTGTTGCTTGAGTAATCGAGGTACCAATTATCATTAGTACCCGAATGAGCAACTCCAGCTGTTCCTTCTTCGAAACGCCAGTAAGCGATTGTGTGAGTAACAGGTTGCGGCGGCGGAGCATTGGTAGGTCCTGAAATGGCGGCACCGAACATTATTTCATCCATTTCCCCTTTAAAATAATGTGTTGAATTCAAATCACTGCCGGCATATACATCTGAACTTGATGTTGACATTCCGTTATTTAATTCAACAGCATCTGTTTGATTATTAATAGTAATGGAAGCTATATTATCATAGACTTTAAAATTAACATCATACCATTTATTTGAATGTAAATCCACTGAAGATTGTACATCTGTGTAAGCTGTTCCGGCAGAATTTAACACACGGAAGAGAAGATTACCTTTTCCCCAACCGTTATTTTTCAAGTATAGTTTCCAAGGTCGAGAAACAAGAATTGCCGCGTAATTATCATTTAATGATGGCAAATCCGTCCATTTTAATGAAACGTTGCCGGAAAAAGAATTACTATCATTCACCCAACCGGAAACGGCGGTTATATTGTCATTTTTACCGTCAAATTTAAAACAGTTCCCGCCTTTTGGTGAATTTGGAATCAAAGAAGGCGCGCTTGCATGAGTGTGTAAACGTTTGTAGTTTAGAAGGGGCCAGGTATAGCTTCTTCCGGATGAATGATCGTCATCACTTGCCACCCAATATCCGCCCGGAACATAAGAATTATCGCAATGCCAGAGTCCTTTATTAATTGTTTTATCCGCGAAGCCGCCGATACTGTTTTTACCTATCCAGCTGGTTTTTATACTTCCAACTGAAAAACTCTGATTGAACACACCGCCCACTGTAGGGTCAAGCCCGCCGGTATTCATATCTGTAAGATAGAAATTATTACT
This sequence comes from Chlamydiota bacterium, assembly GCA_003648225.1. Taxonomy (GTDB): domain Bacteria; phylum Auribacterota; class UBA3054; order UBA3054; family B51-G9; genus B51-G9. The sequence continues at coordinate 8,533 of QMOL01000050.1, read as the reverse complement.
TAGCACAATGCTCTGAGTTTCATTTTTCGGTGAATAAACCGATAAGAACTCGCTATCGGAATCTATAACATAATCATCGTCAACATAAACGTGGACACCCATATTCTTGCAGACATTTCTTAAGAATTTTGTCGGAATACCGGCGATGCCACAATAAAAAGACTTGAATCCCAAATAGTCCATGACAGCCAATCCGGTATACACTTTCCCGTAATAAGTCCCTATTTGTACCGCGTTACCCGGACCGGCAACACCCCAATAAATATCATAAGTGATATTCTGGTCTTTTGTCTCGTAAATGCTTGAATTTCCCCTGTCAACAATAGAGGGTTTGAAACTTGTACCGCCAATTCCGTTATTCCACGGATTGGCTGATGAAGCGGACACAACATTAATTCGCGCGGAAACATTATTAAACTGCGTCATATCAAATCCGGTTAAGTCTTCTATGTTTTCCGTTGCCGCGCCGTTCTCGTTAAAATAGCCTGCCCCATGAAACCATATTGCCGCTTTGCCTGACAAAGCGGAATGCAGCGTGCTTCTCTCGCTTGTCGTTAAATAATTCGCGCCGAGAAATATATTAACTTTCGGCAATGTTACCGTACCATCAAGAACATCGCTCAATAAATAAATATTAAACGGAACGCCCATTCGATAAAGCCGTGTTCTCAAAGAATAACACAACGGTTCCAAAAAGTCATCATTGCAAGCAAGATAGTATGGACTTCTTTCATCGACTATCACGGCAACTTCAGGATTCCACGGAGATTTTTCGCCAAGCTGGCCTTTATAAATTGAATGCAGTTTGGAGATATTCTGCCAAATCTCGGATGAGTTCAGCCATCCGCGATTATGTAAATCCATATACCAAGTTCCCATTCTGCGACACAAAATATGAGCGAAATTATTCGCGTGCGCGTTCTGTGTCAATGCCAATGTTGGATAATTTCCATCAATTTCATAATCCGAACTGGTATCAAGATAAGTTTTATTATCATTCTCATTAAACCACATTTTCCCCGCTTTCCTTATGGAATCTACCGGGGACATAAATGCGTCTATCCCGCCGCCGCGACGGTTAACATAACTGGTTGGTCCGGCAATTATATCAATATTGGGAGATTGAAGTAATTTCTTTAAAGCGAGATGACCTGTAACAGCCGGTCCTTTCGGTACAGCCGTTAATTCAAAGGTATAACCGTAAAAAGTAGCGACTAATTTATTTCCGGATGTTACACTTTTCACTTCTGCCGCCATAAGGTCAATTGTTTCCGGCACAAGTTCATTTTTATACTGATAAAAATCAATTGTTTTCATTTCCGTTGTGGGATTTCTGAAAAAATCACTCGCGGAATTTGAACGTTCGGACGTTATCGGCAGGGTGATGGTGGAGAAAGTTACCGAGCCGTCATTCCAGGCGTTTCTCAATGCCGTTTCGGTTCCGTATTTATTTTGTGCCCAGTTGGAAAAGCCGAGCCGCATATTTTCGGAATAGCCTGAAAACACATTATCCCAAGAGCGTTCATAAAACCATTCGCCTGTTTCCATTAAAGTTAAGTGATAGCCGATAACGTTATTTCCGAATTTACTTTCGCAATGTTGAACGAATTCTCTTAATTTCCCTTTAATATAATTTCTCCATTTTTCCGATGCGAGACAAATTCTGTCTGTTAAACCGTCGCTGAATTCCATCTTTATATCAGGATTTTCGTCTATATACCATTGCTTGGGATACAAATAAATACGCGGTATCACCATCGCGTTACAATCAAAATTAGTTACCGCGTTTACTACATCATCAAGCACATACCACCATGTATAATTCTTATCAAACATTATGTTAAAACTTATCGGGAATGTGTAAATATGCATATTCGCGTTAGTCATATATTTCGCTTGCTGTACAAATTTACAGTTGGGATCAGAAGTTAAATCCTCCGCGTAACCGTAAAACATCATCGGCACAGTCGGCTTGCCATTTATAAAAAGTGTAGGCGAGCCGTTATAATCTTCAACCTTAGCCACCGTATTTGCATAAGTTGAAGAAAAGCAAGAGAATAAAATCAAAAATGTAAAAAGCACTTTTTTCATATAAATCAATTTTTATGCCACTAAAACACTTAGGAGCGCCGAGTTTTTAAATCGCACTATTTTTTGTATTCCTTACTGTCCAAAACAGCATTTTTAAAAAATTAACATCCAATAATAGTGTAATACTTTACAAATATTTTCTTAGATGATTGGTAAATAATAAACAGTAAATAATAAATGATAAACAGTAAGGTTCGGGAACAACATTCCCCCATCTTATCTCATCCATGTCGCCTTGGAACGTGCGTGACGGCACCCAAAACGAATTACCTATTACAACATAATCCATTTCAGCACTTTTCATTCCTGTGAGCGATTTCGTGTCTGTTTGAAACCCGCCGCTTTCACTTCCAACGGTCAAAATCTCGTTATTGTTTGAGACCGATAGAGTCAGATGATACCATTCACCGAGGTTAAGAATTTTAGTTGAGCTCAAGAATTGTCCGTCAATTGCCGTTTTATAAACTATTGTTAAAATTTTCCCTTGCGAACTACCGACATTTTGAACATAAACTTTTATCGGGTCAATCATCAATACACCCATATAATTGTCGCTCATCGATGGCAATCCGTCAAGTCTAAATGCCAAGTCAAGATACATATTATCAGCGTCCCGCCAACCATTAGTAATAATTATAGCATCTCCGCCGTCAAAGTGGAGATAATCGCCGGTATAAGGTGAATTGGTTTCAAAACCCGGCATAGTGGAATCGTCTCTCGCAATATGCCAATAATCATTTGATGAGTTCATTATCGGTGAACAGGCAGTCCTTCCGCTTGAATTATCATCCGGAGTGATAAAGCAGTCAGGCGAACCGTCAGCCCAAGTGTTTGTAATTACCGAATCGCAGTGTAAAAGGCCAAGATTATTTATATCATCGGTATAGGGAGGAACAGGTTCAGGAGGAGGTACATTTCCACCTCCGGAATCCAAAACCAAGACCCAATCATTTCCGTCAGATGCCGAGCCCGCCGGGTCAAATGTGTGAATTGGCGCTCCTGTTCCGCTTGGAATGGCCGAGCCCGCACTGCTCCACGCACCTGAACGCGGGTTAAACCATTGTGCATTCATTGCCGGACCTGCCAGCAGGTACATTTTAACGGAAATATCACGGCCGTTTGCGCTATAAACAAGAGTTTTTTTTCCATCGGATGTTCTTGTAGCAAGGATGTAAGAGGAAGTGGATTCACTCGACATCCCACCTGTATCTCCGTTTAAAATGGACTGGTCGGGAATTCTGTTTAAATATTCATCATTATTCCACGAAGTCATTAGAGTGGATAAATATTGTAAGTCAAGTGCTCCGGGGTCATTCAAATTGTCTTTCCAATCGGAATCCAAGCCCCAAATGCTCATATTCCCGTATGTGTTTCCAAAGGCTCCTGCAAAGACGGTTTGATATGCCTGAAAACGAGTTTGCCAGTCCGAGAAGCCGTTAAAGCCTTCGTATCTCCCCTCAAACAACCAAGTTGGTTTAACCGGTGTAAGTCCATAATCATGATTAACAGAATTTATTTCGTCACTCGGCTGGTCTTGAATGGAATTAAAAGACAGCCAGCTGTCATTTTGGAACCACTCCGAAGAATTAGGAGCCCATTTACGAGGATGATAACTCATCAGCAATTTTGAATAATCGGCATTACCGTCATGATTGGTAACACCGGAAATACCATCAGCGAGCCCTTCAGCGATTGCCCTGAAGACAGGTCGGCTGTCATGGGAACCGTTTACCGCGCTCCTGTCTCCGCCAAGCATCCAGACAATATTAGTTTTATATCTAAATCTACCGGCAAGCCAATTGGCATACAAATAGCCGTTAGTGGTATCAAGCAGAATTTCAGAATTAAGCGCGCCGCCGTAACTGCCGACAACAGTATTTCCCCAAGCCGGCAATAAAATCACGTACAGACCTTTTTCATATGCCTGGTCTATAATATATTCTACATTATCCCAATAATCATACTCAGTTGAATTGTTAGGATTATTGCCCGGAGTTATAATTGGCTGCAAAGGATCATATTTTCCTGCTACAATTTGAAACGGTTGGTCTCCATATTGATTTGCTATCGGAGTTTCATCAGGAAAAGCCACCATACCAAAAGCGTTAAACTTCTGAGATTGTCGAGTGGTTATGTAATAAGCGACATCCGGGCGATTAAGTTTCCAAGCGATATGCCATGCTGTATCCCCATTAAGAAAAACGGGATTACCATCGGCTGTAACTAAAAATCTGTTGTTGCTGCTGATTTTCAATGATTTTATTGCAGCCACAGACATATTACACGTTAGTAACCAAAATACTGTTATAACAATTGAAACAATAATACTTTTTTTCATAATAATTTAAAGTTTTTTAAATAAATTAATAAGAAAGCTTTTATCTTTTTACGGACCTAATAAATGAAACTGCATTTGTCGGATCGGTACCCGCTAACCATTCTGAATAGTTATCAAAAGAGTCGCCGTCCGAATCAATAAAGCCCTCAAGAACGCTTACCGGCAATCCGTATTTTATCAGCCAGTTTGCCGGAACGGCTCCCGCGGCTAATTTGCCAAATAGCGGACGGTGATCGGATGCCAGTTGTTCGTCAATAACTTTTGTACGAGGAGTCGGGCCGTAAACTTTGATATTACCGCGAGTTAAAATGTAATCGATTTTTCTTGTTGGTTTAGCCGCGTTAAAGGTATAAACTTTAGCTTCGTCCGAAAAATGGAATCCCGCATTCAGAAATAATTTAATGGGAATTTGATAAGGTTTTGAGTTAAGATCACCTGCTATAATGACAGGATGCTTGACTTTCTTCAAATCATAAATCAATTTTGCAACCTGATTGGAACGAGCGCTTTCATTCTCGTGAGCAAGATGTGTAGATATAAATGAAACTGTTTGAGTATGTCCTGAAACATCCGGTACTTTCACTTCAATTTCGATTGCGATTCTAGGCTCTTCCTTATTTTTGTGAGGTAAATTGTGATAAATGGTTTTTTGTATCGGATATCGCGAGAGAAGCGCTTCTCCGTATGCTCCTTTGCCGCGATTTTCCGGCGCGCGTTTGTCGAGAGTTTTATAGAAACGATTTCCCATACCCAGCACATCGCCCAAATATTTTGCTTGTTTTACTCCGCCGCTGCGATAAGCATTTGAATCAACTTCTGAAAGAGCAACTAAATCAGGAACTAACGGTTTAATGACATCAACAGTTCGTTTAATGTCCGTTTTATAATCCATGCCTAAACCTCTTCTAATATTGTAAGCAAGCACACGAATAGGAGCCGAAGATGTATAACTGCTTGGAACCGGAACCACACGCAACATCATTCCGTTATTTTTCGGCACCACGTCAAAATCCAGCAAAAGATTGGGGCACGCGTTACTAAAAGTCATTCCTGTAGTAATTATATTTTTATCGCTTCGGATAATTTCATAAGCACGCTTTGCATTAGGATTAAAATCAGGTGAGGAATTAATAATTAAAGTTACGTTAGTAAGAAAAACTTCATCGGGAGATTTAATCAATGCGGAATCATTTGTATTCAAATAAATTTTAATTATTGAGTTTGTCTCATAAATTATATTAGTAAATTGTTTGGAAATTAATTTACTTTTGTTATTACTACAACTTATCAATGTAAAGATTATTAAACAAGAGCCAAAAAGTACCATTAGTTTCAGAGTATTTTTTTTCATAATTAACAGTGTTTTATTTAGGTTAATCGTACCGTTTTTTATTTTTATCAAGTTATAATTTAATTCTTATTTTTACGGAAGGCAAGTAAAGCTAAAGCAATCCCGCTAATAATTAAAGACGGTTCAGGAATTTCAACTGATAAACATTTTTAAATTTTTTAATATTATACCACAAAGGAAAATATAAATATACTACAACACGCTACGTTTTAGCACTATTTGACAAAATAACACGAGATTGTTTGTGTTCCAAGTGTGAAAGTACAACAACTTTAACTTGAAAATAATTTGTTTCAAACATACTTCCGGTTAAAATTTCAGCTACGGTATAAGCCTTTAAGTAAAGGGGTGTAAGAGTTAAAATTATAATAAATAAAAAGAAGCGACTATATGATATTCATAAAAAGCATATAGCCGCTAAATTAATAAATATATATTTTTTTATATCATATATTTTATTTTCTGCGGAAAGCGAGTAAAGCTAAAACAATTCCACCGAAAATCGTCGTCGGTTCGGGTATGGTTCCGAGGAACTGTGATTCCGGTAATGCTGTATCACTAATGCGTACCTCATCAATAAGCGCGGTAACATAAGCGTCAGGATAAGCGCTGGACCATCTGCCCGCGCCAATCGACCATTTGGCCGTATCAGCGTAAAGAGCGCCGCCGGAAACGCTTTGAGATCCTGCAACTTGATATGGTTGGTTAAAATCGGATTGAATATAAGAAGTTGCTGTGGCTCCGTCACAAACACATGCTATACGGCACCACTGGTCAGCCGGAAGATTACCTGCACGAATATCATGTTTGGTTCCCGCACCGTCAAAGATAGTAAATTGCAATAAATTACCTGCGCGAACTTTAATTGTGAAAGTCGGATCACCTGCAGCACTTGGCCGCCCGTCTTTTGCTAAAATGGATTTTGTAGAACCAGAGTTGACTTTTACCATACATTCAACGGTAATACCGCTCGAAAAATCGTTTGTATTGACATACGCATCATCGGCTGTGCTAATACACGTATTTGAACCAGCGTTGAATGACAATGATAGAAGATCAGGTGCACCGGTTTGCGGAACAAGGCTTGTCGGCACATCGCCTGATGCCACAGGATTATTTGGAATATCAAGACCGTCAGTACTCCAAACGCTCATGTTGTTGTTACCGGCTGAATCAGCATAGTAGTCGTCATTTGTGCCGAGGTTCTGCCCGTCGGCTGTTCCTTCTTCAAAGCGCCAATAAGCGACAGTCGCTGCATTGACCGCCAGAGAAGCGAACATAATTGTTATAAGAGCCAGAGCTAACTTTTTCATTTTTCCCTCCTTTGTTTTGTTATTAATTATAATTTATATATTAAAGTAAGTATTTATTAAACTCACCTTTCATTATTATATATGATAATTTACCGCCTTCGTAGAAAAAACAATCCAAGCAGGCTCATCAATCCCAAAATTACCGGTTCCGGTATAACAGTATATTCAGTTCGCTCTTCCGTTTCGTTATAAAACTCCTTAATCATGTTCCCGGGATCCGTTGTTGTAATAAAACCATTATCAACAAAATTAAAATCTGTCTGATCGCCATCGATCCATAAAACACTTGTATCCAGAATATTAATTACAGAATTACTATTATTATAAGAAAATGAAGGAGTATTGTCTAAATGCAAAAAACCGTTTTGACTGATTATAACTTCTCCTTTATTAGGCGAAATTCCAATCTCTATGGAATCTTCAACTTCCATATTCCCACCGGTAATATAAAGTTTACCGGCACCTGTGCCGGCACCGCGCCCGATTACCAGTTGATGAGCGATTATTGACCCGCCGTTAGTTACAGTTAAAGTTCCCGGACCGTCTGAGCCGACACCCAACATGACCGGAACATAATCATTTGTTATGAAACAATCAATTATAGGCATGGTTACATGATCGCCATTACCGTTATTTATTAAACCACGCTCATCGAAAGATTGCGGTGGTGTACCGTAAGGGGCGTCAACACCACCTACTTTCCAACTGAAGCCGTTGGTGTAATAGCCGTTTCCGCCGTATCGGGTTCCGCACCACCAAATGGTTGCAGCTTGCGCGCTAACCGCCATTAAAGTTGTAATGGTAACGAATGCCAAAAGTTTTTTCATAATTTATGTCCTTTGTTTAATTAATGTAAGTTGTTTTTGAGTTGCAAATTTAAATTTTTTTAATTATATCAATAAAATATATTACATGATATAACAATCTGCTTAGTTTTGACACAATAAGCTAAGGTTTTCGCTTTTTATCTATTTAAATTGAAAGTTCACCGATATTAATTGAATATTATTTTTTACCATTTAGACACTAATTTTCCTCCTTTGGCGGACTTTCAGCCACTGATTTTTAATTATAATTTTGCCGCGCCCCGCGTATGCTTGGGGTCAATAAATTTATTTTTTAAATTTTTTCACTATCATCCCACAGACTTTAAAATAACAATTAAAACATCAATAAACACAATGCTTTACATTCGATTTTCCGGAAAGCAATATTTGATTTTTAAATTTTGACAACAGAATTCTTTTTTTAGTGTTCTTAGTATCTTAGTGGTTTAAAATAAAAAGTTCTTAGACTATAAAAGTTTAATCCCGTATACGCGGGACACTTCGCGAGTTCTAACGAAAAAATAATTAACCACAAAGGCTCAAAGTTCACGAAGAAGAAATCGAAAAAATAATATTCATTATGTGATGATTCTTTTTCTATGTGATGATAATG
>QMOL01000049.1 GCA_003648225.1 Chlamydiota bacterium | reverse complement strand
CGGGTTTGTCCTGAATCTCATAAGTGAATCTTGCGCCGAACTCTTTTCCGGAGCCAAGAAGTTTAAGAAAATTACCTGCGCTTTCCGGAGCTACAATAATGAGGATTTCTTTAATACCAGCATCAAGTAAAGTTTGCAACGGATAATAAATCATCGGTTTGTCGTAAACCGGCAAGAGTTGTTTGCTGGTAATTTTTGTTAATGGGTGCAATCTTGTACCGGCGCCGCCGGCGAGGATAATTCCTTTCATATTATTATTTAATAATTTAATGATTGATATGATTCAAAACTATTCAATTGTTACAATAATCACGCAAAATGTCTTTTGATATAATTGCATGCGTCTTCAAGTGAAGGCAAAATTTTTGTGCAGTATTTTACCATCCAGGGACTGCATTCTTTAAATTCAAAAGGAGAAAAAGCAACAATAAATTTGCCGAGATTGTGTGACGCGTGAAAAATTTCCATTGCTGTTCCGATGCTTGCTTTATTATAATTCACAAGGATGAAATCAGCGTCCTCAACATCCTGCAAATCAAATCTGACAATTTCGTTTGCACTGTCAACTTCTCTGTCTTTAAAATTCCTGCGCATCGGGTCAAGAAGAAAAAATTTTTCGCCAAGAAGACGTTTGGCTTCTTCTCGCCATTGTCTGGCTTCCCCTTCATGTTCATCCATAATTGGACCGCTTAAATAGATAATTTTCATAATTTATTCTTTGTTATTATTATGGACCTATTAGACCTATTGGGCTTTTTATCTAACGGTAAAAGACTTGCGAAAAATTCGAAATCTAAAATCATAAGTCTAAAATTCACTTATTCCCATTCAATCGTGCTCGGCGGTTTTGAAGACACATCATAAACCACACGGTTTACGCCTTTAACTTCATTAATAATTCGAGTTGAAGTGACTGAAAGCAATTTATGCGGAAGCTCGGTCCAATCAGCTGTCATTCCGTCAACCGAATCAACAGCTCTCAGCGCGACAACATTTTCATAAGTTCTTTCGTCGCCCATAACGCCGACCGTTTGAATTGGCAGAAGCACGGCAAATGCCTGCCAAGTTTTTTTATACCAACCTGATTTATGAAGTTCGCTAATAAAAATCGCGTCCGCTTCTCTTAAAACATCAAGTCTTTCTTTTGTAATTGAACCGAGAACACGCACAGCGAGTCCAGGTCCCGGAAAAGGATGTCTGTTAACCATAACATCCGGCAGTCCGAGTTCTCTGCCGACTGCACGCACTTCATCTTTAAATAATTCTCTTAAAGGTTCAATAAGTTTAAAATTAAGATTTTCGGGCAATCCGCCAACATTATGATGAGATTTAATTACCGCCGATGGCCCGCCAAAAGCGGATTTACTTTCGATGACATCAGGGTACAAAGTACCTTGAGCAAGGAAATCGACTTTACCGATATTCTTAGTTTCACGTTCGAAAGATTTAATGAACTCACCGCCGATAATTTTTCTTTTTTTCTCCGGGTCAATCACATTTTTAAGTTTTCTAAGATAGACTTTTGAATCATAAGCAACCTGAAGTTTAATATGGTAATTATTCGTAAATGTGTCAATAACTTCCTGCACTTCATTTTTTCTTAGCAATCCATTGTCAACAAATATGCAGGTAAGCTGATCCCCTATCGCTTTTTGCAGTAACAGGGCAACAACAGAAGAATCCACACCGCCTGAGAGACCACAAATAATATTTTTCTTTCCAACGGTTTTGCGGATTTCCATAATTTGTTGTCGAACGAACGATTTCATTGTCCAATCGCCTTTACAATCACATATTTTCTTAACAAAATTATTGAGGAGAAGTTTGCCTTTTTCGGTATGCTTCACTTCGGGATGAAATTGGACGCCGAATAATTTGTTTTTTTCATCTGCCACAACCGCGAATTTTGTATTTCCTGATGACGCGCATTCCACAAAACCATCAGGAATATCAGTTACTTTATCCCCATGGCTCATCCACGCCACTGATTTTTGCGGTAAGCGGCACATCAGATTATTTCTTCGGATTACGTTAATGAATGCGCGACCATATTCTCTTTTTTGCGATGCTTTTACTTTACCGCCAAGCGTACTGCACATCAGTTGCATACCATAACAGATACCGAGGACAGGGATTCCGAGTTTAAAGATATCAGGATCTATTTTCGGCGCATTTTCCGCGTAAACACTTGCAGGCCCACCTGAAAGAATAATTCCTTTCGGTTTCTTTTTTTTGACTTCACTTGCTGAAATATCCGGTGACTCAATTGTACAGTAAACATTCATCTCGCGAACACGCCGCGCGATAAGTTGATTGTATTGCGACCCGTAATCAAGAATTATAATATGTTCATTCATAAACAATAAAATTAAACTTTTTTACATAAAAAAATATTCTTAGTTATTATATCAAAAGGTCTTTATATAAACAATAACATATTTCGATTAAACTTAACATTTATAAAAAACTTAAAATCAGAGTTTAATTCAATCCTTGTTTGATTTACGTGGTTTGATCTTCCTGAATAACGTGTTAACAATATTATGGTGCACGTCAGCTTTTGCTCTATTACCCGTCTGACGATAAATAAGCGACAACCAGCGATGTGCTCTAATCAAACCCGGTTTCATTGAAACAGCAATTTCAAAAGCTTGAATTGCCTGTTCTGTTTTCCCCAGTCTAATTAAAGCGACACCAAGATGAAAATGCGCAAGGGGCTGCTGATGGATAATTCCTACAGATCGCAAAGCGGCTTCAGCGGCTTCTGAAAATCTTTTTTGGCGTAGACAAACAACCGCGATTCCATGATAGGCGCTGCTGCTGTCAGGATCAATTTCAAGCGCGCGCAGGAAGGCGCGTTCAGCGTCATCCCAGCGTTTCATTCTCAAGTATAGCCTTCCGATCTGTTGGTGAAGTGATGGTAGTCTGGGCTCAGCTTTTTCAGCATTTAACAAAAGGACAAGCGCTTCTTCATTTTGCTTTTCAGCCATAAGAAGCGAACCCCGCAAAAGGTCAAGTTGTGCTTTACTTACAAAGTCTCTTCTTTCTCTCATTTTCTCTTCTTTTTCGAGCCTTATTTTTCTTTCTTCTTTAGTTTCTTTTTTGCCGACTTCTTTATTTTTTTTCAGTTCTTCGGCCGTTTCCCTCGCTTTCTCCTGCTCATTTTTTATTACATTTTCAATAATTTCTCTGCACTCTTTTAGTTTTCCGACTCTCTGATAACATTTGGCAAGATGAAATGCAAATCTGCGCTGGTTTGGAAGCTCCTTATGAAGTTTTTTAAGAATAGTTAATGCTTTATCACTCCGACCGGCATCAAGATACACGCGAGCCAAATTATATTGAGCTTCGCGAACGGTTCTTTCCACATTCTTCGCGTTATTTTCGTCAGGGGGTTCAATGTATCCCAACGCAATCATCTGTTCCATAACAGCTTGTTCGGCAAAAGGGTCTTCCTGAACTTCGTTTGGAAGCATGCCGTCATTTCCTTCAACATTCTCCCAGCTGTCAATCATTTCAGGGTATATTTTGTCTTCAAAGCATTGAGCAAGAACATGACCGTCAACATCTTTTCCAATCGGCAGACCGAAAAGAGTAAGTATTGTGGGGGCTATATCTAACAAAGTCGCTCCATAAATCCGCTCATCTTTTTTTACACCGGCACCGTTCATAACAAAAATCCCAAGCGGGCGATGCTGAACAGCCGGACCGGCAGGCTCGTTTGGTATTTCTTTAGGCCTAAGATGGTCTGAATGAAATCCATGGTCGGAAATGAGTATTATAGTCGTGTCATCACCGGCAAGTGTAATTAATCTTCCGAGCATCATATCGTGAAAGCGGTAACCGCTTTCAACTACATTTTTATACATTTCGAACAAATCTTTATTTATATTCACCATTTTTGGTGGATAATAATTCATAAAGCCGTGGCAAAAATGGTCGATTGCGTCATAATAAACCGCCATAAAATCCCAGGGCTCATTTTCCATTATCCAAGTCGATGCCGCATGAACTGAAGAGCATTCGGCAATAATTTTTCCCAAAGATGCAAGCCGTTTGTCTTTATCCTGGTCAATTTTTGCCGCATCAGGCACAAACGGCAAAATATGAGCTTCTGTTAATTCGCCGGGATGAACACGTAATTCCGCAAGTGTTTTTTCAAGCCGCTCAGGATAAATCGTTCCGGGGGCCATTGGCCATGGCTTTCCAAATTTTGTGTGAGCATGATGGTAAAAGTTAGATACGCAAACTCCGTTTATCGGTTCGGCAGGATGTGACGGCCACCAACCGACAACATTTGTTTTAAAATTTTTCTGTGATAAGATGTTCCAAATGGCTTTAACTTTTCTTGATTTTGAAGATACGGGGCGGATACCGCTTTTTTTCCCTTTCGGGTTCGGCTCCGTGAAACCTAAAATCCCGTGTTTGTAGGCACGCATTCCTGTCGCGATAGATGTCCACAACATTGGCGAAAGTGGTGGATTAAGCGTTGCCAGATTACCCATAACGCCGCCATTGACAAGAAATTCAAGCGCCGGCATTTTTCCCGCGTCAAGAAGGGGGTTAATAATTTTCCAATCGGCTGCATCCCAACCAATCAGGAGGACTTTTTTTGATATTTTTTTTGACATGTTGATATAAAAAAAGCACACGAGCTCCTGTAGTTAAAGAATACTGTGCTCTATGTTTTTATATAATCTCTTACTCTCAACATTTTAACCACGTTTCCGGTGTAGCGCCATCAGTACTTAAAACGACAAAAAACGCTGACTTGAATCAGCATTTTTTGTCGCTTGTAAATGAGCAAATTATCGGCTTATCTATTTATTAAATTTCGCCAATTCTTCGAACGAATCCGCTTTTAATGCCGCGCCGCCAATGAGTCCGCCGTCAATGTCTTTCTGGGCAAGAAGTTCCTTAACATTTCCCGGTTTCATACTTCCGCCATATTGAATTACAACCGCTTCCGCTGTTTCCTCATTCCAAAGTTCAGCAATACGGTTTCTAATAAAAGCGTGAACTTCCTGCGCTTGTTCCGGTGTAGCTGTTTTCCCTGTACCGATAGCCCAAACGGGTTCATAAGCGACGATAACATTTTTCATCTCATCGGCTGAAACACCTGCTAGACCGTTTGTAAGATGGTCATCAACTACTTTTTCTGTATTGCCCGCTTCTCTATCTTCGAGCATTTCGCCTACACAAACGATTGGTTTAAGGCCTAAAGCGAGAGCTTTTTTAACTTTTTTATTTACCGTTTCATTTGTTTCGCCAAAATATTGTCTGCGTTCGCTATGACCGATAATTACATATTCAGCACCCGCTTCGAGAAGCATTTCGCCACTCACTTCCGCGGTATAAGCGCCTGAAGTTTCCCAGAACATATTTTGGGCACCAACGTGAATATTAGAATTTCCAAGCGCGTCTGCGACAGATTTTATGCAAAGAAATGTTGGACAAACAATAATAGTAACATCATCAACATTCGTTAAGCGCGACTTCAAGTCATTAACTAAATCGAGAGCTTCTGAGATAGTTTTATTCATTTTCCAATTTCCTGCTATGACAGGTATTCTCATAATGCTCTCCTATTCAGATTTAGTTTTAGGCAATCCGAAAACGGACTGACCATCTTTATATTTTTCATCTTTTTTCAACGCGTCGATACGTTCAAAACGTTTTAAGACATTGCGTTGTTTTTTTATGCCTATTTTTCCGAAACTTGGATGACGTGACATTTTAATTCTCCTTTGTTATATATTATTTGTTTTTTGGAATTTCATTTTTTGTGAAAAATGAAATTAGCATTTATTTGTTGTTTGTTCTAAGCATAATCACAATTGCTAAGATCAGCAAATTAAATTTGCTCATCAAAGTAAATTTTCCGGACAGCTTAATGTTCGCTTAATTCCTGTCCCACTTGAATTTTTCTTACAACGCCGTTTTCGAAGTAAACTCTGTCTTCAGTCCCATCTTTTTCGTGGTCATAAAACCACATTTCCGCTTTTTTCGATTGAAAAGACTGAGATTTTTTTATAGCAGAAGGTTTCCCCCACTTTGCTTTAACTTCGGATGACGTCATACCTTCTTTCAAACCTTTATTTATTTCTACCGCTTTGAAGTCCGCGAGTTCCTCTTCAGTGTACCATTTCCCTTTGTATTCTATTTTTCCGGCTGCTTTCATCGCGCGGCTATATTTAATTTCAGCGATTTTGTTTGTGGGCATCCATTTGTCTTCAAAAAATTTCATGCCTTTGTCGCGCATTTCCAGTTCTTCTTTTTTTTCCGGGAGCACCCATTTAATTTTGCCGTTTTTTTCATATTTTACGAGTCCGAGTTTTTTCTTTTTATTCTCAAACGCTTTAATTTTCTCAGCGCGAAGCACTTCGTACATCGACGGATTATACTGTTTAATCGTTTTAATTTTAAGAACGGTCCACGGGTATGTAAGTTTCCCTAATGAAGTTTTAATTGTAATTGTTTTTTCGTTTATATCAGTTATTTTACCGTAGTACTTTTTGCCGTTCTTAAGATAAATAGCGTCTGTAGCGTACACAATTGATGTAAATGCGAGAAGCGCTATTAATATAAAAATAAATTTTTTCATAACTGCACCTTTGGTTATTTATTAAGTCCGTCAAGTTTTTTATCAATAAATCTGCCGTTTTTTTGTATTAATTTACCGTCAAAATAAAGTTCACCGTCTTTCCGCAAGTCTTTTATCATGTCCCAATGCAGGGCTGATTTATTTTTCCCGCCGCAATCGTCAAAACTTTTACCTACGGCGAGGTGTATTGAGCCACCTATTTTTTCATCGAACAGAATATTTTTAATGAAATTTTGAATTCCGTAATTTGTTCCTATACCCAGTTCGCCAAGAAATCTAGCTCCTTTATCTGTATTGAGCATTTTCTTCAAAAACTGTTCATTTTTATCTGCATTACATTTGACGACTTTTCCTTTAGAAAATTCAAGCCGAATTCCTGATATCTCCCGCCCGTAAGCTACAACCGGATATGTATAACAAATATATCCGGTCGCGCTGTCTTCCACCGGAGAAGTAAATGCTTCACCGCTCGGCATATTTCTATGTCCATCGCTATTCACACCTTTTCTGCCTGATATATTCAAAGAAATATCTGTGTCAGGAGAAAGTATTCTTACTTTTTTCGTTTTGGTAAGCCGGTCAGCAAGTTTCTGCTGATTTTTGCTCAGTTTTTTCCATGCGGCAACAGAATCTTTTTTATCGAGGAACATTGCTTTGCCAACAAATTCTTCAAAATCCGCCACCGACATCTGTGCATCCTGAGCATGCGCTGCAGTAGGGAAAAGAGTAATCACCCAATTATTTTTTTTAAGAATAATATCTGAAAGCGGTTTTGAAGTTTTCATCGCCAAAACCTGTTTGGCCGGATCAACCGCGCTAAGTTCGCGGGTATTATTTTGTCCGCCGATACTAATTATTCCGTCAATTTTTTTTGCTTCATACAAGTCTATCGGGGACAGAGTTGACAGCTGTTCTTTTTTAGCATTTTTAAAGAATATTTCGCTCATACCGGGCAATTGAGTGTTAACACGCGGAAACGCGCCGACGCGAAGAAGCTCTTCATACACTTTGGCGATAAGTTCTGCAGCGACAACGGGACCGCGCACTTTTATAACGCTTCCGTTTTCAACTTTAAGTGAGTAATTCACCAAGAGTTTTGCCCAATTTTCAATCCAGTCAGTTTTCATAAGTATTATTTTTACATTTCTATCAAGTTACAGATTATACCAAAAGAGTATTTCATTGTCAAAAGGATACCGGATTGCTTTTTAATAAAAAATATGATATAATTATAATTAGTAAAAAATATGATATAATTATGATTCGTTAAGACTGTGTAATTTAATTTTTACGAAGGGGGCTGATAAATTCAAAAAAAACTTCACATTATTACTGTTATATTATTTAATTTAATGATAAGGAGGACATCATGAAAAAAATCACTTTATTATCAGCAATGTTAATTCCACTGTTGGCAATTCAATTCTCTTTTGCCGCGCCGTCATTAACAATAATTAAACCACCCGTAACTCCGAATCCAAGTTATACAGGTCCGGGTTCGCCTCCAATGCCTCCGCCCGGAGACCCGCACGCGATTTACGGTCAATGGTTTGTTGACAAGTTGAGCGGAACAATATACACCAACCGCACGCATGAGTTTTACGATAATGTAGATCCTGGTTGGGGTGGTGGTTATGCAAGTTGTGGTGCAATAAACGGTTTTGTAATCTCAGTTAGCTGGGGAGGTCCCGGAACCCCAATAACCGCGTTTGATATTATGGCAACCATAACCAATGATATCCCGGCAAATTCACCATGGATGGCAGGTAGCAATAGTCACAATGAAAACCGTGCGTTCAACAGTTTAGAGGATCAGAAATTTGAAGGGTCGTTACTTGATGTAAAACTCACGGCAGAATTCGCCGTTGATGCAGCTTTATCTTATTTTCCTCCGAATTGGATACCTCCATATGTCAACCCGTATTCCGTTAATATTGAAGCTATAAATCATGATGAATTAGCTTGGTACTGCTGGACAGATGATCCTGAATCACCGGATCCTACCAATCCCGGCAACTTTTTTGTACCGACATGGGATCTCGGAAACATTCCGCAAGGCGGCTTTGCCAGTGTACTTATGCAATTTCAAATTCCGCCCGGACTGCTGCCAAGCGATCCTCGTTATGATGTTATCACCAATTCTTTAATGACAGAAGCCGACATTCTTCTAAATCGTACGACTTCTCTAAAGATTAGCGAATGGGTGGAAGGAATATATACTGATACCGGGATTCCGTATCCTGATCATCCTGAAGGTGGAAGTGATGTATCCGTTTTCCATAGTATTCCCGAGCCGGGAATATTTATAGGAATATGGATAGGAATTTTAGGGTTATACAGTAAATTTGAGAAATAAATCTACAGTGAATTATTGATTGTAAGAAAAGCGGAAGGAAGAAATAAAATTAATTCCTTATGGCTGCACTAAGTTATGTGTGACTGAATTTCCAAATGTTTACTCTGATGTTTCCCCGTCCGGCAAACAAAAAACTCCGAATTCTGATTACCGCGCAAAAATTGCTTCAACTTCTTTTAATAATTGTCCCGGGGACGCGTTATTCCAGGGTTGCGCTTCAACCAATGCCGGAAAATCAAACTCGTATTTTGCTATCTCTTTTGCTAAAACAGTCCAGTTGATAGTTCCATAAGGCGGTTGCAGGTGAATATCTCTTACACCATCGTTATCGTGAAAATGGAAAGCTATGATTTTGTCGCGCATATTTTCAAACGCTGTCAAAACATTTTCTTTTCCGATATTCGCGTGACCTGTGTCAAGACACACGCCGAAAAATGGTGAATCAAATTCGTTTACTATTCCCATAACAGTAGATGATAAATCGCCAACATGTCCGGGAGGCATATTTTCAAGCGCCAGCTTTACTCCGCTTTTTTCCGCAATCGATAATAATGTTTCGATGCTTAAGCGTAATTTATCAAGTCGCGATTCCTCATCATTATTCTGAACACTTCCCGGATGAATTACCACGCATTTAATTTTTGCGATCGCCACGCGATTGATGAATTCTTTAAAAACAGCAATGGTTTTAGTTCTTTTTTCAGTGTTAATTTGTGACAGATCCATTTCTCCTGTGAACGGAGCGTGAATAGAATAGAATTGAATTCCCGCCATAGAAAAATTTTTTACGATTGCTTTTATCTCTGTTTCGCTATGACCGAGCATGAATTCCGGACCTGTTTCAATTGCTTTAACCCCCTGGCTTTTTAAAAAGTCTATTGATTCGCTTGAAGGATTTATTATCCATTGTGAGTATGCAAAGTTCATGGCAATAGTTATTGGTTATTGGTTATTGGTTATTCGTTATTCGTTAATCGGTGTTCGTTAGCAGGTCTAAAGTTTAAGGTTTAAGGGGGAAGAAATTTATTCATAATTCCCTCTTTTTAAAGGGTTAGGGGGATTTTCTTTCAACTTCGCGTAAGCGCCCCGCGATGATCCCGCGCATGCTGGGATGCTGGGGTTATTTCATTGATTGGATTTACTTAATAATTGAGCATTTCTGCTTTAAAAGTGCGCCTGTGGCGTATTGATTATTGATTATTGTTCATCCTTTTACCGCGCCTGAAGTCAATCCGCTTACGAATTCTTTTTGTAACATAAAGAATAAAATCACAACGGGGATAATTGAAATAAGAGTTCCTGCCATCATCATTCCATATTCATTAACATAAACACCTTTCATCTGCACAAGAGCAACTGTAAGCGGGAATCTCTGCTCATTATGCAAAATGATTTGCGGCCAGATAAAACTATTCCAACTTCCCATATAAGAAATCAAACAGAATGCTCCAATCATCGGGCGCGAAAGCGGAAGAATAATTTCCCAAAAAATCCTGAATTCACTGCATCCGTCAATTCGAGCGACCTGCATAAGTTCATCAGGAATTTGTGTAATACTTTGTCTAAAAAGAAAAATCCCGAACACGCTTACAGATCCGGGAACTATTATTCCGAGGTATGTGTCTGTCAAACCCAGTTTTGATATCATTTCAAAAAGCGGAGCGAGTAAAACCTGTCCGGGAATCATCATTGTTGTAAGCATAACGATCATAATTATCGTCTGCCCTTTAAATTTATATTTTGCGAGCGCGAATCCCCCAAGAGCAGAAAAAAATAATTGAACCATTGTTGTCGCCGAAGCGAGAAAAAAACTGTTAATTAAATAGCGATAAAACGGCGGATGAAGCCGCAATAATTTTCTGAAATTAACAAATGAAGCGTTAGGCGACCAAAAAGCCACACTGAAAATATCCTTATCCTTAAACGCCGCGCAAAACAGCCAAAACAGCGGCACAAGCATCATTATTGCAAACACAGCGATAACAATCATCACAAAAATTCTCGGGATTGTAAGTCTTGTTTCTCTATTCATTTCTTACTCCTCCCAAGCCAAAGTTGAAATAAACTTACCGACATAATAATCACGACAAGCACCCAGCCGATTGCCGACGCGTAACCGAGGTTCCCGGTTTCAAAACCTGTTTGATAAAGATACATCACAATCGTGAGTCCCGCCTGATTGGGTCCCGGTCCTCCGAGCAGAACATACGGTAATTCAAAAAGCTGCAATGAGCCAATGGTGCTCATAATCACTACGAACACCGCAACAGGCTTAATCCCCGGCAAAGTAACATGAAGAAATTTCTGAAAAGAATTTGCTCCGTCGATCTCAGCGGCCTCGTAAAGTCCTTTGTCAACACTTTGTAACGCGGCAATAAAATAGATCATATTAAAACCTGTAAAAAGCCACAAAGTAATTAATACCAAAGTAGGCATTACCATACTTGCCTCCCCTAACCATTTTAAATCAAGTCCATATCCTGTAATGAAATGAAGCGCGCGATTTACGAGACCGAATCTTGGAACAAGCAGAACACTGAACAACACAGCGACAAAAACTGTTCCGCAAAGGTAAGGCGCGAAGAAAGAGAATCTGAAGATATTTTTCCCTTTCAGCCATTTTTTATTAACAAGAATTGCTAAGCCCAAGCTGCACGGAAGTTGTAGAAAAACGGAAAACGCGGCAAAAACAAAAGTGTTTCTTACCGCCGTCCAAAAATTCTTATCTTTGAACAGAAAAATAAAATTATCCAAACCAATCCAGACTATCGATTTCGGTCCGTTTGTGCATGTAAACGACATATAAATACTTTTTGCGAGAGGGTAAGCCATAAAAGTACAGAAAACAAGGATAAAAGGCAGGAGAAAAATATATGGTGTATATTTTTCCTGCAAATTCCAGATCCTATTTTTAAAATTTTTTGTCATACTCAGAGGAAATTGATCCCGATAAATCATTTTGTTATAAATCATCCTGCTATTGATATGGATTTCTTGTCATTTGCAAGCGAACATCATCCGCTTTTTTCTTAAGAATTTTTTTTATAAAATCATCAAACCCTATTTCACCGTTTTTTTTGTAATAATCAACACAAGCAATAAGAACTTCGCCCATTTTACTCCGGGCGAAACTTCTATACGGATTTGAATGTACCGGAGGAACTTCATTGGCAAGCGAGGTATAGAGTGTTCCTATCGGCTGATTAGACCAGAATGGTCTTTTCTCAGCAAATTCCGGCCGATCCCAGCTATCGCGAATTGGCGGAATAATATTCAGGTCATGAAATCTTTTCCCAAGGTCTTTTTTACTGAAATAAAGTTGAACAGCAAATCTCCATGCAAGCTCTTTATTCTTACACTTTTTTGTGATACCGAGCATTGTACCCCCAGAAACACTGGTCTTCCTGCCGCCGGGTTTCCAT
>QMOL01000048.1 GCA_003648225.1 Chlamydiota bacterium | reverse complement strand
TTATTATATTAATTTTCATAATAATATTGCTGATTAGGGGCTACTCGAAATGGGTTAATCGACAGTCTCCGGCATGGAGGGACGTTGTCCTCAAGGTCCTAACTTGCATAATATCAAACATTTCGACAATATGCGTTTGACAATTAGGTCGCCGGGGACGGCGACCCTCCAGCAATGGTTTTGCAAAAATGTGCATTAACTTTCAGATCAACAACCGATTTGGAGTCCAAACCGGCTACTTCATGGCAGAGCTTAAAAGTTTTCAACAAAAAATCCCCGAAAGTTTTGGCTCCCGGGGATCGTTTTTGGTTTTTTATCTTTTATTTACTGAACGGGCACGCGCCGGAAGACACTTTTGCCGGTTTTTCTTTAGCTGCTTCTCCTTTTAAGTAAGGACAATCTGCCGAGGTAATCACCTTTTTTGTTTTTGGACAGTAATAAGCCGCTTTTGCGTCTTTTGGAATTTTACAGCATCCCGGAGATCCTTTTACAAGACCGCATTTCCCACAAAGCTTTTGTCCGGGTTTACAACATTTTTCAGTTCCTTTAATCTGTCCGCATTTCAGACAAATTTTCTGACCTTTTACTTCAACAGCTTTTTCTGCTGTCTGTACAGCTGTTGCTTCTGCTTTTTCAACATTTGATTTAACATCAGCTTTGCATGATCCGCAATGAGCCGAAACCGTTTGTGCCGAGATTAAGAGAGCAGTTATTACAACTGCGATAAGAGATAGAGTTTTCATTTCGTTACCTTTTATTAGGTGGTTAAGTCTCTGCATTTATTTATTCTGGTACTACTATACCATATTATGATATGTTTGTCAAGCGGTAAATCCGTTTACATTTATGATAAAAAATTAAAATAAGTCCCGGTTTTAGAAAAAGTGTCAATTAAATCTTTTTTGATTATTTTACGCACTCAGCAAGCTTCTTAAAAAAATCCTTGAAAATAGGATCTCTGTGTACCATATATGCCGAGCGTATAAAATGCCTTGAATTATCAAAACTCCACGTCTTTTGATCGGTTACAATAGGACTATGAACAATTTCTGTTGGAACAAATGACGGGTCAATAAGATAAGCAATAGTTGATATATCCCAAATAACTTTTGACCAACCGCAATGTTCGGGTTTAAAATCACTGTATATTTCAAAAAGATAGTCCCCTATTGCCCCGCTGCCCTTAACATATTTTTCCAACTCCGGAACTGTGGTATGAAGATGAGAAGTTACCCCCATGCAAGGGATTTGAATTAAAGGAACACCACAGTCAAAAATAATTCTTGACGCAATCAAATCCTGTCCCAAGTTGAATTCAGCTGTATTCGGCCAATGAAACGCGTGGCCCCCCAGCCAAACGACAACAATTTTATTTATAATTTCAGGTTCTAATAGAATCGCTGACGCAATGTTTGTTATGGCACCAATTGCGACAACATACAGCGGGTCATCATCATCAAATTTCATTGCGCGTTCAACGAGGTCATTCACCGCGTCACTTTTGCATGGAGTTTCGGTATCTGATAAATATTCTGTGGAGCCTTTATAAGCAAAGTTTTCAGGAGAAATTTTAAGCCTTTCAAGCAATCGGAGAATTTCTTCATAACTTCTCTCCATTCCATCCCGCGGTCCGGAAGATCTTGTATTGAAAAATGGAGCGGCGTATATTGCCTCAACATCCAGTTTTTCCGGAGATATTAAAGAATAAACGACAGCGAACTGATCATCTATTTCATTGTATGTATCAGTATCGAGCACCATTCTGATTTTACCTGTTGGCTGTTTAAGTTTTTGAAGACGAACTGTTTCTGTAATTTCCGGGAATTTCATTTTATAGCTTTGGGGTTAAGTTTGTTTTCTTTTTTTATGCTAAATAGTCGTTCCTTAAAAAGTTAAATTTTCGGCGGAACAATTTCATGTTTCTAATTCTTTTCGATGCGGAATTGAATCCGATGCCCCTGATCTCGTAACACAAATCGCTGCCGCACGGCAACCAAGAGATAAAGCTTTGGCCGGATTACTACTCTGAATTAATTCAGCTAGAAAATATCCGATAAACGTGTCTCCTGCTGCAGTACTGTCAACGGCATTCACGGCAAATGCGGGTTGTTGAAGCATAGTAGTTGAATCGAAATACGCTGCCCCTTTACTTCCCAAGGTTAAAACGGTTGCGGATTGAGGAAATTGCTCGCACATAATCTCGCGAACATCTTCAGGTTCGGTCTCCCCTGTCAGACCCGCCGCCTCTGTCTCATTGAGAATAAAGATATCAACATCGTCAAGTGGATAATCGCGAACATTCCGGGTCATTGGAGCCGGATTAAATACGACCCGTAATTTACGTTCTTTACCTTTATGGATCGCATATGCTACCGAGCTTATTTCATTCTGAAGCAAGAGATAATCTCCTGGAGAAATAGTTTCCAAAGCTCGGGTAATGTTAGCTTCGCTAATGGTTTGGTTTGCTCCACCGTAAAGTACGATAGCATTCTCGCCGGATGGAATTACTTGAATAATGGCATGACCGGTCGGAATTTGTGATATTTTCACAAGGGTAATATCCACGCCTTCTTTTTCAAGGCGCTGAAGCAGCCATTCCGCATTCTTACCTATTTTTCCCGCGTGGCACACAACTGCTCCCGCGCGGGCGAGTGCGATTGACTGGTTAAAACCTTTACCGCCGGCAAAGATATCATATTTGTCGCTGGAAATAGTCTCCCCCGGCCGCACGAAATTGTTAACTGCATAGACATGATCAATATTAATAGACCCGAAGTTCAGAATTTGCATTTGTTTATAATTATTAATTTATACAATTTATCGGTTAGTGTCAATATAATAACAAAATCAACACCTAAAATCAATTGTTATAGACATGTCAAAGGGTTTTTGATAAACTATTTACAAATAACACACATAAATCATGTGATAAAATTAACAAATAATGAATAACTAATAAACATGCAAATTAAAAACCTGAAAACTGAGTATAAAATAAATCCTATCGGGATTGATGTAATTGTGCCGCGATTAAGTTGGCAAATTGTTTCCAATGAAAAAAATGTAATGCAAACGGCTTACAGAATTCATACCGCGGATTCATTGGAAAATCTCAACGCCGAAAAATTGATTTGGGATAGCGGGAAAATTTCTTCCGATAATCCTGAACATCCGGAACAATTAAATTCGATTAATATCAAATACGGGGGGCCGAAACCAAAATCATCTCAAAGATTTTATTGGAAAGTCTGCGTTTGGACCAATAAAAATAATTCATCGTGGAGTGAACCCGCTTTCTGGGAAATGGGACTTTTGGAAATTACGGACTGGAAAGCTGATTGGATTCATCCTCTTATTGACGAAGACATATCTAAAGCATGCCTGTGCCCAATTTTGCGAAAAGAATTTAATCTTAATAAGAGAATAAATTCCGCAAGAGTTTATGCTTCCGCTCTTGGTCTTTACGAACTTAAAATTAACGGTCAACATATAAGCAAAAATCTTTTTACTCCCGGATGGACTTCATATAACAAACGTATTCAATATCAAACTTATGATATTACAGACTTGTTAAAAAAAGGGGCAAATGCTGTCGGGGCAACTCTTGGAGACGGATGGTTTCGAGGCCATCTTGCCGGCTGGATAAAAGACAACCGGAATTTTTATGGTGAAAAACTTGCGCTTCTTATGCAAATAAATGTTGGATATGAAGACGGCACAACAGAAACGATTGTTACAGATTCTTCCTGGAAAAGTTCAACAGGACCAATACTTTCTTCTGATATTTATAACGGGGAAATTTATGATGCCCGACTTGAAAAGGACGGATGGTGCAATGTTAATTTTGATGACAGCGATTGGAACAAAGTTGAAACGCTCAACCATTCTAAAGATATTTTAATTGCACAGACGGGTCCGCCTGTTAAAAGGATTCAGGAAGTTAAGGCTATAGAAATTATAAAAACTCCGAAAGGAGAAACAGTTTTTGATTTCGGACAAAATATGGTCGGATGGATTAAATTTAAAGTGAAAGGAAAACCGGGCGATAAAGTTGTTCTGCGTCATGCCGAAATACTTGACCCTGAAGGCAACTTTTATATCGCAAACCTTAAAGGCGCGAAACAAACTATTGAATATACATTACAAAGTAACGAAGAAGAAGTTTTTGAACCACATTTCACTTTCCAGGGATTCCGGTATGTCGCTGTTGACGAATTCCCGGGTGAACCGATTTTAGAAAATTTTGTCGGAATTGTCGTGCATTCAGATATGGAAGTAACCGGTAGCTTTGAATGTTCAAATTCCCTTGTTAATAAATTACAACAAAATATCCTCTGGGGACAAAAAGATAACTTTCTCGATGTTCCTACTGATTGTCCTCAAAGATCCGAACGACTTGGCTGGACAGGAGACGCGCAGGTTTTTGCCGCAACAGCTTCTTTCAACATGGATGTATCGTCATTTTTTACAAAATGGCTTGGTGATTTGAAAGCCGATCAGCTCGATAATGGTTCAGTGGTACATATTGTTCCCTATATTCCGGTTCTCGGCGAAGGCGGAGCCGGCGGTGCAGCGTGGGCTGATTCGGCAGTTATCGTTCCATGGGTGATTTATCAAACTTATGACGATGTTCGTCTTCTTGAAAATCAATATCGAAGTATGAAATCCTGGGTTGACTTTATGAAAAAAGAAGCGGGCAGTTCATATCTATATACTTCAGGATTTCACTATGGCGACTGGCTGGCTTTTACAACTGATCGATCCGATTATCCCGGAGCAACGACCTGCAAGGAATTAATTTCGTCTGCATTTTTTGCATATTCGACTTCATTATTAATAAAAGTAGCAGAAGTATTAAATAAAAAAAATGATATCAAAATTTATGAAAAGCTTTATGATAATATTAAAAACGCATTTCAAAATGAATTTATAACTCCAAACGGACGCGTAACTTCAAATACACAAACTGCTTATCTGCTTGCATTAGCTTTTGATTTAGTTCCGGAAAATTTAAAAAAGAATACCGCGAAAAAACTCGCTGATGATGTCAGAAAGTTCGGCCACATTACCACCGGTTTTGTCGGGACGCCTTTTATTTGTCATGTTCTTACAAAATTCGGCTATAATGATTTAGCGTATATGCTTTTAAACAGAATTGAATATCCCTCATGGCTGTACCCTATCACAAAAGGCGCAACAACAATATGGGAACGCTGGGACGGAATAAAACCGGATGGCTCTATAAATACAAAAGCAGCTTTTTCAATTGATGAAGACGAAATGATGAATTCATTCAATCATTACGCTTATGGAGCAATCGGAGATTGGATGTACAAAACTATTGCCGGAATCAAACAGGATGAAACCAGCTCGGGTTATAAAAAAATCATTATTCAACCCCAACCGGGTGGCGGGCTGTCTTTTGCCAAAGCGGAATTTAAATCCATATATGGAAAAATATCTTCTGACTGGAAAATAGAAAACAAAAAGTTTGTTCTGGAAGTTGAAATACCACCGAATACTACAGCAAAAGTTTTTGTACCTGACAGCAACCAAGAATCGGGTTTCAAAAAGCACAACATTGGTTCGGGAAAATATAAATTCGAGTCAATTCTTTAACGCAAATATTTAGTAATAATGATAAAATTAACATATGCCAAAAATAAATGTTATAAATTGGGGATTAAAAAACTATTCCAAAGCTCACTGCGAACAAAAACGGCTCCGAGAACTGAGATCAGAAAATAAAATCATCGATACTCTTATCCTGACTCAACATCCGCCGGTAATGACAATCGGTCGAAGCGGCTCGGAAGAAAACATTAAAGTTTCCCGCGCTTATCTCACTAATAAAGACATTGATATTGTCGAGGTTGAACGCGGCGGAGATATAACTTACCACGGTCCCGGTCAATTAATCGCGTATCCGATATTTCACCTTCCGTCAGAAGTCCGTGATGTCAAAAGATTCATTCGCGCAATTGAACAGGTCGTTGTAAAAACATGCCGGGAATTCGGCGCTCCGGCCGTTACTATCGAAGGGCTAACTGGCGTGTGGATTAGCAATCAGGAAATCGAACCAACCCATTTTAAAGAATGGAACGGTGAGAAAAAAATATCTTCTATCGGCCTGGCATTTAAACGATGGACAAGTTATCATGGGGTTTCATTCAACATAAATCTTGATTTGACACCTTTTTCTTATATTCATCTATGCGGATTAAAAGGAAAACAAGCGACATCACTTTCAAAAGTTCTTGGTAAAGAAGTTAATTTTGAAAAAGTTGAATCTGTTTTTATTAAATATATGAATGAAATGTGGGAAGAATTTAACCACGGATGAACACTAATAAACACTAATTAATAAAAAAGAAATAAGAAAATTTATTCGTGGTAATTTGTGTAAATTCGTGTCTAAAAAAAGGAGATTATTATGGGAATTAATGGAGAAAAATTCGAGAAATTAATGGAAGTGATGAAAACTCT
The DNA here is from genome assembly GCA_003648225.1 of Chlamydiota bacterium. Lineage (GTDB taxonomy): Bacteria > Auribacterota > UBA3054 > UBA3054 > B51-G9 > B51-G9. The sequence continues at coordinate 6,127 of QMOL01000048.1, read as the reverse complement.
GCGCGATCCAGACGGCTGTCCGTGGGATAGAGAACAGTCTCACGAGTCTATTACAATGGGCTTTGTTGAAGAATTATATGAATTTATCGAAGCTGTCGAAGACAAAGATATAGAAACAATGAAAGAAGAGCTGGGCGATCTTTGCCTTCATATTGTTTTTCAAGTTCAAATTGCAAAAGAAAATAATGAATTTGAAATGGCAGAAGTTCTGGACAGCATTATCGAAAAATTAATCCGAAGACATCCTCACGTGTTTAGTGATACAAAAGTTAAAAATTCGGACGAGGTGGTCGCTAATTGGGATGATATTAAAAAAACGGAAAAAGAAAAGCAACACAGAAAATCTGTCGTTGACGGCATCCCGCGTCATTTACCCGCATTGAGTAAAGCCAGAAAAGTACAAATTAAAGCAAAAAAAGTCGGCTTTGATTGGGATAAAGTTGAAGATGTTATCCTTAAAATTAAAGAGGAATTTAATGAATTGTACGAGGCAATAGAAGAAAAAAATCAGGAGCATATTAGTGAAGAACTTGGAGATGTTCTTTTTTCTATCGTTAATCTTTCTCGATTCTTAAACGTTGAACCCGAACGCGCGCTGCATAATACTGTAAGAAAATTCATGAACAGGTTTCGTGCAATTGAAACAGCTCTCGAAAAAAAAGGAAAAACAGTCCAAGAAGCCTCTTTTGATGAAATGGACACGTTATGGGATGAGGTTAAAGAAAAAGAATAAATCGGTAAATTCCGCTGGCGCGTAATTCACACTTAAAGCGCGACAATCGGCCGACTGTCAAGCGCGAATACCTGTCCTGAAACATTTCTCATTTTTGTAAGTGATAAAATAAACTCAGCAACTTCTTTTGTATTGGTGCCTCTTCTCAACAAATTTTCTGACACATTTTTTTTGAAATCTGTGGCACTCATGCGGCGAGTCATTTCCGTTTCCAGCCATCCCGGCAAAACAACATTTACAAAAATATTTTTACCGGCCAATTTTTTTGCCGCGTCAAATGCGAAGCCGATCAAAGCTCCTTTCGCAGCTGAATAAGCTGCGAGTCCTGTTTTTCCTTTTAAACCGGTATGAGAGCCGATAATTATGACATGACAATTTTCCGCGAGCAATTGATCGGCAAGATTTCCAAGAATTTTCGCGGGAGTTTTATAATTAATCCGCATAATTCGCTCCCACTCATTTTCTGATGTTTTCAAAAGTATATTTTCACTTACCGCACCGGCGTTAATTATCAAAACATCAATTTTTTGTTTTTGCGAATTAATTTTATCAATAAAAGTTTTTACATTAAACTTTTCTGAAAAATCAGCTCGAATTAAATATGAATTGGCATTTTTGTGTGTGATTTGTCGGGAAAGTTCATAAACAACTTTTTCATTTTTTGAATAATGAAGACCTATTAAAACATTTGCCCGGGCAAACGCGAGAGCTATTTCTTTTCCAAGTCCGCCACTCGCTCCGGTAATAACGATGTGAGGTGAAAAATTGTTCACTTTGTTCATTTAAGGTTATTCGCTATACGAATCTAAGGTCGCCCACGTTGCTCGCTTAAGGTTAAAAGTTGCTAAACCAATCTTTTAACTTTAAGTGCTTTAGCATAATCTTAATCCCGAGCGCGCAAGTGTCTCGGGAAACCTTGCAACCTTAAGACCGCTTTAGCGGGCAACCCTCAATCCAAGATCTTTAATCATTTGTAAATCCTGCTTTGCTCCTCTGCCTTTCGTGGTAAGATAATCGCCAATCATAAGCGATGTCGCTCCTGCTGCAAAAATCCATGATTGCATATCACGTAAATTCACCTCCCTCCCTCCGGCGATTTTGATTTCCGCAGTAGGCAGAACAAATCGGAACAACGCGATAATTCTTAAAATATCGCGCGGCAGGATTGGTTCAGCATTTTCCAAAGGCGTTCCCTCCACAGGATTAAGAAAATTTAGCGGAACAGATTTTATTTCCAATTGCTGTAATTGCAACGCGAGATCAATCCTGTCTTCCCAGCTTTCTCCGAGGCCGAATAGTCCACCCGAGCAAACATTAAAGCCGTATTTTTTCGCGCGTTTAATGTTTTCAATTCGTTCTTGATAAGAATGAGATGTACAAATTTTCGGGAAGAAATTTTCTGACGTTTCAAGATTATGATGAATTCTTGTTACACCATATTCCTTCAAAATCTTTAAAAACTCATCGTCGATACCGCCAATGCTTACACAAAGGCTTGCCGCGGCATCGCCGTCCATTTTTTTCAAAGCATCAATTAATTTTTCCTTTTCAATTTTTTTCCCGCCTGCTTCGTTTCTTCCGCTTGTAACAATACCAAAATGTGATATTGGGAATTTATCAGCTGAATTGAATGCGGCAACAATTTTATCCGGAGATATCATATCAAAAGAATCAATTTTCGCTGAATTGTGTACCGACTGGGCACAAAACTTACAGTTTTCCGAACATTTACCCGATCGGGCATTTACTATCGAACAGACGGAAACTTCGTTGCCGTGATGCCGATTCCTAATTCGATTCGACTCAAACATCAATTGATTAAAATCCGCAGCAATAATCGATAACGATTGCTCCCGATTTATTGATATATTGTTGAGCGCGAGTGTTGAAGCAAGTCTGAATGTTTTCATATTGTTGATTTGTAGAGACACAGAATGCTATGTCTTTACTCTGTAAGTGTGCCTTTAGTACTTGGAATATCAGAACGACGAGCGTCAATCGATGTCGCTGCGTCAAGCGCGCGGGCAACCGCTTTAAATATAGCTTCGCAAACGTGATGCGCGTCTTTGCCTGATTTAACATTAATATGAAGATTCGCAAAGGCGCGTGTGCCGAATCCTCTCCAGAATTCTTCAACGAGAGAAGTATCAAAAGTTTTAATTTTTTCCTGGTGCCATTCAGCATTAAAAACAACAAAAGGCCTACCTGATAAATCTATTGCCACTTCCGCGAGCGCTTCATCCATGGGCAGTAAGAAAAAACCGTATCTGCGAATGCCTGTTTTATCGCCAAGAGCGTTATTAACTGCCTCGCCAAGGCACATGCCAATATCTTCAACTGTATGATGATCATCAACATCTGTATCCCCGCTTGCTGTTATTTTAAGGTCAAAAAGACCGTGTTTAGCAAATAACTCAAGCATATGATCAAGAAAAGGGATTCCGGTAGTAATGCTGTAAATCCCTTTTCCATCTATATTAACTTCCAGGGAAATTTGTGTTTCTTTTGTTTGTCTTTCTACTAAAGAATTTCTGCTCATTATTTTAATTGGTTGACTTTAACGTTTTATTTGTTGCTTCAACATCATTAGTTGTGAGAGTTTTTACAATATTAATTTCGGGAACTGAATTTGAAGAAGAAATTTCCTCATTCTTGTTAACATCGCCCGATACAATAATTTCTGTTACCGCGAGAGTTTGTGTTATGTTTGTGGAAGAACTCTCCTCCGCTTTTACTTCGTTAATTTTGTTATTCAAACCATCAAGAATGTCAAGCACCAGTTCATTGGTTTCAGGAATATAAATATCATTGACAGGCGGCTTTGATTGATTTAATTCATCAAGATTGATAATCGAAGATTTATTGAACGCAAGCCGCTTAAGCGAAATGGCAATTGGATTAAACCATGAGAATTCAACACGTTCACCTTCAGAGCTGAGAATATCATATTGACTTGAAACAAAGTATTTTCCCGGTTTAATTGTTTTTCCTTTAAAAATATAATTACCGTTTTCATCTGTGGTAACCTGATCTAAAATCATTTCAATTAAAAGGTTATCGGATTTACTTAAAATTGCTTGGTATTTTTGTTGAAGGTCTTTTCTTAAATCTATCACGGCTTTTATAACATCATTTGTTGAAATATTAAAATTGGACAGAATTACCGATGTATCAATTTCTTTTTCTTTCTTGACAACCACTTCTTCATCGTTTGTTTCCCCTAACGCTGCTTTAATTTCCCGGAGTGTTAAATTAGTAACTACAACTGCTTTAACAACTTGTATAGGCTCATGGCCTAGTCCTCCATCAACCCATGTAGTAATATAATTCGTAGTAATTTCATCAAAAACAATACGTTTATTCTTTACTAAATTATCTGCTTTGCTTTCCCAAAAAAAAGAACCTTTTTCATAAAATATCGCTCCAATAGGACATTCAATCGCCTGATCCCGGCAATAAGTGGAATTCTGATAATATTTTGAAACTAAAGTGGTTACCTGTTCTCGCTCTTTATCATCAAGTTTTGATAAATTTATTTTAATTTTCCCGGTTGCTCCGGTTTCTAATGAAGTGCCGGTTATAGAAGACAGCACGCTTGTTATCGTTTCTTTAGACCGGGCTGCTTGGGCATTTTGTGAAGAATTTGTTGTTTTGGGATTCATTTGCTCAAATATTGCTTCTATAGTCTTTTCTTTTCTAAAATCCCTGTAACTTTCATATTCCTTAACAAGCATATTTAATTGGTCTTCAACAGAGCCAAGAATTAATTTTACATCAACATTTCTCGCCGGATTTATATAAGTTCCGGTATCAACCTGGATATGTCCTTTGATTGAATAATTTGCTTTTGACAATAGAAAAAGCGATATACAAATTGCAATTACAGCAATTGCGCCAAATATTTTTCCGATGAGTGATGGAGAAATTTTCATTGTGTTTCCTCTTTTCGGTTTAAGTTATGACTTTCAGCAAGTTTTTCATTTGCTCGTCGGTACCGATAGATATTCTAAGTTTATTTTTTAGACGCGGCGTATTAAAATGTCTTATTAAAATTCCCGCCGCTTCGAGTTTTTCTTTAACTGCTTCAGGTGAATCTTTAACAGGTTCCACAAGAATAAAATTCGCGGCGGAAGGCGTTACTTTCCACCCTAAATCTGATAAAGATTTAGAAAACCATTCTCGCGTCTCTATTATTTTACCAATATTCCAATTAAATTGCTTACGGTCAATAATCGCTTCCGCGGCGATCAACTGACTAACAGCATTTACATTATACGAATCTTTAACTTTCATCATCGCGGAAATGAAGTTCTTATTACTTATGCCAAAGCCAACACGAATACCGGCGAGAGAATATGATTTCGAAACAGTTCGCAAAACAATCAGGTTATCATATTTCTTTATAAGAGGAATTGATGATACTCCTGAAAAATCCGTATAAGCTTCATCAATAACAACAACACTATTATTATTGCCGCACAAGCGCTCAATTTGTTCGGTTGGGAAAAGTGTTCCGGTCTGAGCGTTTGGGTTTGGAAGAAAAATTACTTTGCACTCTGTTTGAAAAAATGAATCGGGAAGCGAATAATCATTGTTAAGAGGATAAATTTCAGTTCTGGCACCCTGAATTTCTGCAAGCGTTTCGTATAAAGTGTATGTCGGGTCAACTACTGATATCGAATCTCCAACATCCAGAAAAGTTCTGATTATCATTGTCAAAACATCATCACTGCCATTCCCTATTACTATTTGATCATCGTCAACATCAAAAATATTTGCAGCGACTTTTCGCAGATTTACCGCAATCGCATCGGGATAAAGCCTGAGATTATCCGTATTAATTTCCGATAATACGGCAATTGCGCCAAGAGACGGTGGATAGGGATTTTCATTAGCGTTAAGTTTAACAACCTTTCCGGTAACTTGTTTACCCGGAATATAAGGATGCAGATTATTGATTTGCGGACGAACCCATTTCATATTTATTAATAAATAGTTTTAAAGCAATTAAGATTTAAGTAATTAAGCAAAGATTTTAAATCTTAAATCTATATTTATATTATACTCAAAACCGGAAAAATAGCAATACTTCAAAACAATAAAATTAGAAAATCAGGAGATATACTATTTCTGAGATGGCGGCTGCAAATTTATGCATTTAATATTTTAAACTACATCTTAACTGGAAGGGCGCCGTCCCCGGCAACCTGTATTTGCGTAAATTAGGATGCTGAGGACGGCGTTCCTCCATTTAATAATCCCGAAAATTTCCATGCCCCCCTGATCCCACTTCCAGCGACTAATCACAAAGTATCGATTACAAGGCTTGAAGGGCGCAGACGTGTTATTACACTTCAAGCCTTTTATAACGCCGGAAGCGATGCTTTGTGAATA
>QMOL01000047.1 GCA_003648225.1 Chlamydiota bacterium | reverse complement strand
TCATCGCGCATTTCTGCGACATAATACCCGCCGACAAAGCCGATGCGGCAACTAAAAGCGAGAATTCACTTGACTGCGACAGACGCACAGCGAGTTCTTGAGACAATTTTGATGACTCCCCTGCTTTTTTAAAGAATAAATAAAAGGTTCCTGTTTTAAGGGGAATTAAAATTATACCGACAACTATGATACTGTCAAAATTCATTTTTGTTTTGATTAGCTGTCAACTGCAATTTTGAATATATATCGCTTGGTTTCCATAAAACGGAAATCAGTTTTGTGAAAATAAATGTATAAACAGGAAGAAGAATTAACAGTAAAACAACACACATTACAATTGCCAAAGATGGATTTTCTTTTTTTATATTTAGAAGAATCAATTCAAAAATTTTAACGGGAAATCCAATTGTTATTCCAATAATTAATTGCAGGACGATAATTCTCCAGGAATTTTTGAACCATTTCCACCATGATCTTAAAATGCTCATTTTAACCCTCCGGTTTCGGTATTTTTACAAGTTGAAATTATTAAGAAAATGCTTTTTAGCGCAATAACCTGCAACCATTTTACCAAAAGAAGAAGAGCAAGTCAATTTGTAATTTTAACAGGACGACCATGCTAAAGCGTGGTAAATTTAAGGCAGAACGATTAATTTTATTTATTTGCAAAATAATTTTATTTTCCCATTTTTTATTAACCAGCATGGCAGGACGATTAAATCCAATAATTCATAATAACATCCCCCGCCCTAAAGGGCACCCCTTAAAAGGGGGACTAATAATCCAATTATTTTAGCAGCATTGCATCACCGTAAGAAAAAAATCTATATTTTTGTTCAATGGCTTCGGAATAAATTTTCTGCCATTTATTTTCACCGACAAATGCTGCTATAAGCATTAATAAAGTTGATTTCGGAAGATGGAAATTCGTGATTAACGCGTCAATTGATCGGATTTTGTACGGCGGATAAATAAAAATATCCGTCGCTTTTGATGCAGGCTCAAATGTTCCTTTTTCGTTAATGCAGGATTCAAGAACACGGAGTGATGTTGTTCCCACCGCGACAATTCTTCTGCCTGATTGTTTTGCTTTGTTTAGTTTATTGGCGATTTTGTATGTTAAAACGAATTCTTCACTGTGCATTGAATGTTTTGTGATATCGGAAGATTTCACCGGCGCGAAAGTTCCTGGTCCTACATTAAGAGTAACAGACAAGAAATCGCAGCCTTTGTTTTTGATTTTATCAATTAATTGTTCCGTAAAATGAAGACCCGCTGTAGGAGCAGCAACCGCCTCGCCTTCCGCCGCGTAAACTGTCTGATAACGTTCTCTATCTTCTTTTGATGAAGGCGTATGCGGTCGTTTAATATATGGCGGGAGAGGAATTGTACCGGTAGATTCAAGCAATTTTTGAAAATCATTTTCCGGGCAGTTGAATGAAATTATTCGTTCTCCGTTATCTTTAATTTCAATAATTTCAGCGGTAATTTTTCCGATAAGAAGTTTAACACCGATTTTACAGCTACGCCCCGGTTTAACCATTGCCTGCCATTTTGTCGGAGTAATTTTTTTAGTTAGTAGAATTTCTATTTCTGTGCCTGTATCGGCACGATTAGCGAAAAGTCTTGCGGGAATAACTTTACAGTTATTAACAACGAGAACATCAGTTTTTTGTAGAAATGAAAGAATATCACTGAAAAACTTGTGTTGAATTGTTTCCGTTTCGCGGGAATAAACGAGCAAGCGGCTTTGGTCCCTGTTTTCTACAGGTTTCTGCGCTATGAGCGCTTCAGGAAGTTCATAATTATAGAAATCAAGGTTTGAAGCCAGCATGACGTGTTTGGTATTTGCGAAGCACCCGGAGGATTCCGACTCTTATCTTTCGATTTTCGTGCCTGGATAGAAATGACTAAGTATTTGTTCATAATCGAAGCCTTTTTCCGCCATAACTTTTGAGCCCCACTGGCACATACCGACAGCGTGTCCCCATCCTCTGCCAACGAACTGCAATCTACCGTTTTTAATTCTAACTTTGAAGAGAGTAGATCTGATATTATTATATCCGAGAATTTTTCTACATTCTTCGCCTGTAATAACAACGGAATTAAATTTTGATGAGAATTTAATCTGTGCAACTCTCCCGCTTTCAAAATATTTAACAGGTTTAACGGTAGTAATTCTACCCGTCAAATATTTACCTGCTCTTTTAAGTTTTTGAGAACAATTTTCAAGGGCGATTGAAAAGCTCCAGGAATAATGTTTAGTTCCTTTACAGTAAGGTGAATCAACTGCATGCGGGTATTTATTAGCAGATGGAAAGATATTTTTAGCTTCTTCTGTTTTACCGCCGCAACAAGTATAAAAGAAAGCACATAATACTTTTCCATTATACGTTAAGACTTCGCCCTGAGTATCCAGAACCGCTTTCGTTGTAGAAAGTGTTTCCGCTGACGCACCACCATAAAGTTGATGGTTAGGCGAAACAATGTCAAATTCTTTCCCTTTGCCGTTTAGAATATGAGTGAGCGCGAAACTTCTTGCAGCAACAGCTTGAGCTCTTAAAGCCGCGGCTGGCCAAGCGGGGAAAGTTTCTCTTGGAACGACGCCCATAATATATTCATCGAGCGGGAGAGTATTAACAATAGTCAGAGAATTATTACCAACTGCAATTATGTCCATTCTGCCCCTATAAACAATATTTTCTCCGAATTTATCTCGAAGTCTGATGCTTTGCGGCATATCTGATAAAATAATAATATGGGAACTTTTCGTATTACGACCATTGACAAAAATATTTCCATCACTGACATTAAAAAGGGCTTTGCTTATAGAACCAAAACGCTTAATACGTCTATGATGTATTTTATCATAAAAAGTGCCCGGACCGATAACACTAATAACAGCAGATGGCTTTGACACCACGATTGCCACTCTGATTAACCTCGCAGAGCCCGCGGGTCTAAGAACATCGTTAATCGGTCGCGGCAACACGGACCGGAAGGTTGTACATCCTGAGAAGATAAGGATAATTGCCGTAAGAGAGAGAAATTTACAATAAGTTTTAATAATTTTCTCCGTAAATATTATTTAATCATTCTAATACGTTTAACGGGAAGATAAATGCACCACGCGCGCCCTTTAATTAATTTGATTGGAACAAATCCCCAATATCTGCTATCTGCAGAAGCGGCGCTGTTATCACCAAGCATAAAGTAAGATTCTTGCGGAACAACGATTTCAGAAACAATTGTATCAGTAACCGGATTAAATCCCGCGGATTTATTTTGCACTTGTTTTTCAACAACACGGTATGGTTTCCCATTAATCAGAATTGAGTCTTTAATTTTATCTACATGATAACGTTCGGCAATCGACATAATTTGTGGAATATACATTTTAAACTGCATACTTAACAGTCCACCACCATGATTTATTGCCGAAGCAAAGAAACGTGCATAATCAGGATTAATTGCAAAGAGTTCGTTTCTAACATGGGCGTTAGTTTTCGCCGCTTCAACGAGTTGTTTATCAATAATAGAATCTACTGCAGCTCTGACAGAAACAAATCTATCACAAAGTATGCCTGCATTGGTATAATAAACGTAATTTGCTGTTGCCGGTGAATTAGTAACTATTTTATCATTAATAAAGAGATGACCTTTTTTTATTTTAACATGGTTTCCAGGTATACCCGCGCAGCGTTTAATATAATCGATTTTCGAATCTGTTGGATTTTCAAAAACAACGACATCACCTACTTTTGGCAGACGCATTCCCGGAATCATAATCCTATAATCAGGAAGCGGGACGTGCCAGTTTAAGAACGGAATTTTTATTTTACTGCTAAATCCGTAAGCGGAGCGCAGCACGAGCAGGTGATCGCCAAAGCCGTGCCCCATTTCGTTTGCACCGTATAAAGTAGGTTCCATAGAGCCGGTAGGGATTTTGAACAATTCAATTGTATTGGATTTAAGGAAGAAGAAGAAAGCTAGCAATAAGACAAGCCCGACGGTTTCTTTAATAACGGCAAGCCATTTTGGTTGTTTATTTTCTTTTTGTTTTGATTTATTTTTATTCATATAAAAAGTTATTTGCTAATTATCAAGTTAATAATTTTATGCTGTGCAACAGCTGCCATTCACTCTGCTAAAAAGAGTATTATTTATTATATCAAATTTATAATTTTATAGGACAGGCATTCCATTTTTGGATGCCGCATTGAACGCATTTCCCATCAAAGCATGATGGGGTTTGTTCAGTTTTAAAAGCTTTATTCCATTCCTTAATATGAAATTCTTTTGAAACACCATAATCCAGAACATCCCATGGAAGCGAAGAGTTCAGTGGTATTTGTTTAAGATAATCATCGGGATTGATATCAGCATCAGCAAAAGCCTGATTCCATTTATCAACATCAAGATGCTCAGTCCACTGGTCGAATCGGCATCCTGCTTTAAAAGCCAGTTCAGCCACATCGGCGAGTTTTCTATCACCTCTCGCGAAGACGGCTTCAAGTTTGCTGAGTTGGAATTTATGGAATGAAATTTTCACACGTTTTCTCGGAAGATATTTAAATATAAAATTTCTTTTTTCAATCAAGTCATTTATTGAAGAGAATTCCGCCCATTGAAAAGGAGTAAAAGATTTGGGAATAAAAGCCGCGATTGAAATATTGATTTGCAAAGCTGATTTCTTTCCGTTTTTTTTAAGCGAAAGAAGTTGCTGGATAAGCTGCACCATTTTCTTTATATCATCAAACGTTTCCGTAGGAAGGCCAATCATAAAATAAGCTTTAACACGCAGCCATCCGATATCTATAATTGATTGAATAGTATCAATTATTTCTTTATTGGATAGCTGTTTATTAATTACCTGGCGCAGTCTTTCACTCCCTGCTTCCGGAGCGAAAGTGAAGCTGTTTTTTCTAACTTTCTCCGAAGTATCGGCAAGAATCTCCGCGTAAGAATCAATTCGAAGCGAGGGTAAAGCGACAGCAACCGGAGCATTAGGAAAGAGTTTTTGATTACGTAACTTTTTAAGAACTTCCGCTATATGTGAATAATCGCCTGATGAAAGTGATGTTAAACTAATTTCATCGTAACCTGTATTTTTGATAATAGATACTGCTTCTTCAACAACTTTATCGGCGGATTTTTCACGAAGCGGTCGTGTAACCATCCCAGCCTGACAAAACCTGCATCCACGGACACATCCGCGCATAATTTCGATTTGTGCTCTATCGTGAATAGCTTCGCAATAAGGAACAATTGTTTCATCTGCGACGGGAATTTCGGAAATGTTTTTTGCGAATTGTTTAGTTACCGGAAAAGGAATATTGTCAGAAGAAGGTTTTGTGACACATATTCTCTGTGCCGGATCATTAGATATGATAGTTTCGTACAAAGCGGGCGCGTAGATTCCCGGTATTTTTTTTATAAGATCATCGAGAAGCTTTTTATTAGGTGTAAAAGAATTATTGTTAATTTTATTCAGAGCCCAATCAGCAATTCTCTTAATTGTCTCTTCGCCATCACCAAGAGCAAAAGCGTCTATAAACGGTTCCAAAGGACCTGGAGAATAAACATTACCGCCGGCAATAATTAGGGGCATCTTTTTCCCCCAACGATTTTCCGATCGAAGTGGAATACCGGCGAGATCAAGTATTGCCAAAATATTAGTATATGAAAGTTCGTACTGAATTGAAAAGCCGATTATATCGAATTCGTTAAGGGGACGTGAAGATTCTATTGAGCATAGAGGGATATTTTTTTCCCGAAGAATTTTTTCCGCGTCAATCCATGGTGAATAACATCTTTCAGCCATCACGCCTGGAATTTTATTAAGAATGGAATACAGGATTTTAAGGCCAAGATGACTAATACCAATTTCGTAAGCATCCGGGAATACCAACGCGATGTGCAAGGTATTATCCTCCCATTTTTTATGGGAGCTGTTAATTTCATGATTTATATATCTCGAAGGACGTTCAACTAACGGAAGCAATTGTTCTTCGATAATATTAGACCAGTCAACTTCGTTTTTTTCCCTTTCCATTATATTCATTTTGTTTTTTTTCTTCAGAAACAGAAGGGAAGTTTTTGTCCTCTTTAACAATATCAGCGAAAAATATTCTTCCGGAAGCGCCTTGAAGCATAGATGTCAATTCCACTTCAGCGCGTTTACCGATAAAAGGTCTTGCGTTTGTAATAACGATCATAGTACCATCATTAAGAAACCCGACGCCCTGATTAATTTCAGATCCTTCTTTAACAACATTGACGGTCATTCTTTCTCCGGGAACAAAGGGGTTTTTAAGAGCATTAACAAGTCCGAAAACATTTATGCACGGGATATGCTGAATACGAGCCACCTGCTGCAAGTTATAATCTGTAGTAAGAATAGTAACATCAATTTCTTTAGCAAGCTTCATCAATTTATCATCAACTTCGTCGATATCAGGGTAATCAATATTAGTAACTTCAATCGAGATATTTGGAGCTTCCTGCAGTTTTTTCAATGTTTCCAAGCCGCGTCGTCCTTTTGATCTGGTAAACGGCACTTGAGAATCAGAAACAATTTGCAGTTCATGCAAAACGAATTCCGGTACGATGATTTTATTTTTCATAAACCCGGTTTTGTAAATTTCAATTACCCGGCCATCAATTATCGCGCTTGTATCTAAAACAATCGGTCGCATAGAATTATCACGCTTACGTTTATAATAAGGAATAAAGATACTGAATTCGTCTTTGCCGCGAATCGCGACAACAATACCGATGTAAACAAAAAGGATATAGAGAGCGAATGTCCCGGCACAAAAATAAGCATGATGTATAATAATATAATTTGTAATGTACAGCGGTAAGAGATAAACAAGTTTTGTGATCAACCATGCAATAATAGCTCCCGAGGCAAGACCGACAATGATAACCGCGAGATGACGAAGAGATAACCTGCGCAGGAAAAGCTCGGTAAGAATCGCGACAATAGCAAGTAATAGACCCGCAAGCGCTCCGAAAAGAATAATGATTGGAGTTGCCGTTTCAGGAAATAAATTAGCATTTGTATCATATTTAAGCATAGCGGCAATAAGAGCACCGGCAACAGTACAGCCGATAAGCATAATACTTCTAAGTATAACAAACATAATTTAACTCCTTATTCACCTCTAATAGAAAGTAAGAATTCCGCGTTAGACTGTCTTTTCTTCATTTGTTCAATAATTGTTTCCATTTTTTCGGTTGGGCTCATTCCGCTAAGAGCTTTTCTGAGAAGCCATATTTTTGAAAGTTCGTCAGGATGGAGAAGGAGTTCTTCCCTTCTTGTCCCTGAGCGTTCAATATCAATAGCCGGAAACACGCGTTTATCGCTAAGTTTTCTATCGAGGTGACATTCCATATTACCTGTTCCTTTAAACTCTTCAAAAATAATATCATCCATTTTACTTCCGGTGTCAATAAGAGCAGTTGCAATAATAGTAAGACTACCTCCCTCTTCACAGTTTCTGGCGGATCCGAAGAAACGTTTAGGTTTATGAAGAGCATTAGCATCAAGACCACCGGTAAGGATTTTCCCGCTTACCGGCTGAACAGTATTATAAGCTCTGGCCAGACGTGTAATACTGTCAAGAAGAATAACCACATCGTGTTTATGCTCGACGAGACGCTTTGCCTTTGCGATAACCATTTCCGCAACTTGAATATGCCGTTCGGGCGGTTCATCGAAAGTTGAACTGATGACTTCACCTTTAACATTCCGTTGCATATCAGTAACTTCCTCGGGACGCTCATCAATAAGTAAGACAATAAGAGTAGATTCCGGAGAAGTTTTAGTGATAGCATTCGCAATGTCCTGCATGATGATAGTTTTACCTGTACGCGGCTGTGCAACGATCAGTCCGCGCTGTCCTTTACCGATAGGAGTCATTAAATCCATAACCCTGGTCGTTATTTTGGTGGAATCATTTTCGAGGACGTAACGTTCTTCAGGATACAAAGGTGTAAGATTTTCAAACAGAATTTTATTTTTATTTTCATCGGGAACATCGCTATTCACAGTTTCAACTTTCAATAAAGCAACATATTTTTCTTTGTCTTTAGGTGGTCTGAACACACCGGCAATAGTATCGCCCGTTTTCAGTTCGAAGCGTCTGATTTGAGATGGTGAGACATAAATATCTTCCGGACAAGGTAAATAATTATAATGAGGCATTCTGAGAAAACCAAATCCATCAGGTAAAACTTCGAGCACACCTTCACCAAAAATATACCCGACTTTTTTAGTTTGAGCTTTAAGGATTTCAAAAATAAGATGATGACGTTTAAGATTTCCTATATTAGAGATTTGCAAATTTCTGGCAACTTCGATCAACTCAGTCATTGGTTTTTTCTGCAATTCCACAATATTAAGTGAATTCTCGCGCGCGAAAACGATGGCTGTATCTTCACCCATGTTGGTATTAGTCTTTGCGATATTATCGTCGGTATGATCAACTGATTTCGCGTCAGGCGTAGTATTTTCGATAACATTACTTTCGGCGATATTACTTTCGGTGATATTTTCTGTAATTTTTTTTACGATTTTTTTCGCTGTTTTTCCCGACGTTTTTTTCGCTGATTTTTTCGTTGTTTTTTTCACCGTTTTTTTTGTAGTCTTTTTTGTAGTCTTTTTTGTAGCCACAATTGTACCTTCTTTCGTTTATGTTTAATTAAAAGTTTTTTCTATTGTATTAAGAACTGAATAAAAATTATTTTTGAATTCTTCAATAGAATTGTTATTTTCAACAATATAATCTGCCTGCTTAATTCTTTCCTTTTCGCTAAACTGATTTTCAATTCTCAATAAGATTTGTTCATCAGTCCATCCCCTGTGTTCTTTTAAACGTTTTTTTCTTATCTTTTCTTTAGAAGCAATAACAACAACAACATCTACGATTTTGCTCATATTACTTTCAAGCAGTAAAGGAACGATAATAACGGCCATAGGAACATTATTATCGCGTTGTTTTATTATCCATTCAACGGATTTTTGTTTAACGATCGGATGAATCAATTGTTCCAGGAATTTGATGGTTTTTTTATTTTTAAATGCAATTGATGCAATTAGTTTTCTGTCAAGTTCACCTGAATTAAGCGCCGGATTTATACCATGAAAGTGAATAAAATAATTAGTAATCTCATGAATTACAGTTTTATTTTTTTTTAAGATTTCATGAACCCATTTATCAGAATCGGCAGTAATAATTCCTTTATTATTACAAAACGATTCCGCGGTAGATTTTCCGGATCCAATTCCACCTGTTAAACCGATAATAATAGTCGGCAAGGAGTTATTCATCAAAAGAGTTCGAGTTGAATATCTGTATTTATATTACGTTTTGATGATCTAAAACCAAGATATTCAATTATTTTTGAAAATTTATTGTTATCAGGTTCGCGGGCAATTAAATCATCAAATTTTTCCTTAACAGGAACATTGCAATTTATTTTGATTAAGTTTCTATAAGCGTCAATACTGCCGGCGGCTTCCTGAAAACTATTTTTAACAGCCGGTTTAAGTTTATCAAGATTATTATATATATTATCAATAGAATCCAATTCATTCAATAATAATTTAGCTGTTTTGCAACCCACTTTTTTCACCCCCGGCACGTTATCGGCGGTATCGCCTACCAAAGTAAGATAATCGATAATTTGATCAGGTCTAACGCCGAATTTATCTGTTACGCCAATATAATCGATCACATCCATAGACTTCATGGTAACACTAAGAATTGCGATTTTTTCGTTGACCAGTTGGCATAAATCCTTATCAGCTGATGCAATAAGAACATTAAAATTTTTTTCAGACGCGGTAACAGCTAATGTACCAATAATGTCATCAGCTTCAAATCCGGGATATTCAAGACATGATATATTTAAAGCGCGTATCAACTCTTTAATCCAGGGAATCTGTTCGGAAAGGTCATCCGGCATTGGCGGTCTTTGCGCTTTATATTCCGGAAACAGTTCATGTCTGAATGTGGGTTTCGGAGTATCAAAGAGAACAGCAATGTAATCCGGTGAAACCTGATTAATCATACGCTGAAGCATAAGATTAAAGCCGAACACGGCATTAGTATGAATTCCAGCACTGTTAGCCATTGGCGGAACAGCGAAATAGGCGCGATAAACAAACGCCATACCATCTACAAGTAAAGTAGTTTTCACAAAAGATAGACAATTCCAAGAAAGAATCTTGATAGAAAAAACTTATCACATAAATTGTGACAAGCAATTCCCTTTTTGCATCATAAATTATGATGTAAGAATGATTACCGGCAGAGTTGCCTCTGCCGTATCATAAGTTTATATATTTAATTATTTAGCAGAAGCAATATGACGGGTCTGTCCTGACGGATCAATCAATTTAGCTGTCAGGAAAACCAACAGGTTTGATTTTTTTGATACTTCAGACTCACCTCTGAAAAATCTCCCGATTAGTGGAAGGTCACCAAAAATTGGTATTTTATCATTAGTTTTAACAAGTTGCTCGTGCATTAACCCACCCATAACAATCGTATCGCCATCATTAACTAACACAGTTGTTTTTAATGATTGAACAAAGAACTGAGGTAATTCGTAGACATTATTTCTTGAAGACACAAACTGTCTGAAACCGATTAAATCAGAAACTTCAGGATTAATATCCAGTTCAATAGTTTGATTGTCGGCTTTAACAGACGGAGTAACATATAATCTCGTTCCGTATTCCCTTGAATCCCATTCTTTTGGAGTAACAGCATAATCATAAACAACACTATACGCATCACCAACATCCACGTCCTGATCTTCAGCTTCTTCAATTGTTTTGTTGTATCTCAAGGTAATAACGCTTTTGATTTCTCCGCGTTGCCCGTTAAGAACAGTAATTTCCGGAGCAAAAATAGTATGAATGCCTTCAGCATTATCCAACGCATAGATAACCGAACGATATTTTGCGGGACCGATCACACCGGATACATCGAATATTTTACCAAGCGGGTCATTAACGGTTTTTTCTTCAGCATTCATCTTATCCAAATTTTGCCTATACGTGCTTAAAGTATTTAATCCCGGCAAATAAGCTGAGGAAACAGTTGTTGTATAAGAACTGTACATATCGTTAAGCTGCTGCTGATAAACAGGAGCCAACGGACCGCCCTGCGCAATCAACGGTGAATAAGTTTTAACCATATTTTGATAAGCATTATATTCGGCGCTTGATTTTTGCTGCTGTTCAACGACATAAGCTCTTTGCTGTTCAATAGATGAATAAGCGGATTCAATATCATAAACACCTTTCTGAAGATAACCCGGCATTTGAGGGCGAAGGGCTTTTTTACGCATATAATCTTCGTATGCATCGCCGGTAGAAACCAAATTAGGTCTTTTATAAGCAGAATCAACAGGATTATAAGTATTTTCGTTCATAAAGGATCTGATATATCTAAGTCCAGGCGTCATTTCTTTTTGCGCATTAGGAGCAGTGAGATAGAATCTATCGCCGTATTTAGAATTCCGGTCCCATCTGTAATTTTTTGTAAGGAACTGTCTAAAAACAAGTTGACTCATATTATCGCTGCGAATAGTAACAAATCTTGATTGAATTTGAACCTGAAACGGTGTTTTGCTGAATCTTTTAATAAATTCTTCTATTATTTTAAGATTAGCATCAGTATTTCTAACAATAAGTCTGTTATTTCGGGTGTCATATGTAACTGTTGCTCCTTCAGTAGTCGGGATACCGATTTTTTCAAGCAACTTCGTTACTTTCTTATTTGAACTTCCTTCAACATCAGGCAGATCAATCATATCAAGACTTCGCGACAACTGAAAGACTTTTCTTTTAAGGGTAACATTAGCCTTACTGTTAATTACAACAGCGCTGTCATCAACGCGATATGTAAGCCCTTTAACTTTACAAATATATTTAATAACATCAATCATTGGAATATTTGAAAGTTTAAGAGTTATGGTATCATTTTTAGCTTCTTCAAGTTGTTTAATAGCTTCAGGATCAGTAACAATAGAAACTTTAGGATCGCTAATTTGGAACAAATGTTCGAATACAACAGGAAGCTGAGCATCAACGAACTGAATTGAAGGAATAACTTGTTCGATATTTTTATCAATAAGTCTCTGTGAGAGGCCGCCTGTTTGGTTAATAACGCTTTCTATTTCTTTTTGGCGGCTTGATTTAATAAGCCATGTTTTAGCTAAATCTTGTAAGCGTTCTTTTTTAACGATATCAAAATCATCAAGAGTAATTTTATTTAATTCTTCCTGGCAGGTTCTGATATAGCGTCTTGCTGTTATATTATAAGGATCTCTTTGAACAACTTCTTTAAAAGTGTTAAGAGATTTTCTGTATTCGCCATTCCTATAGTATTCCCGTCCTTCAATCATCAAGACGTTAATTTCGGCATCACGTTTTGAACTTCTTTTCTTAGGCTGAGTGCTATAAGCGAAAGCTTTTTTGATACGGGTCCAAAATCCGTCCTGTTCACCGATTTCCTTAGTCTCGGGTTCATTAAGGTCGATATTTTCAACGCTTGACTTATTAGCATTTTCCTGATAAATACTAGTCATTTTGTCCCAAAAAGAAGATGGTGCTTCATTTTGAGCTTCGCCTTTTTGCATTTCAACATTATTAACTAAGTTCTGTTCTTTATCAATAACATTATCAGATTGTGTGCTGCCTGCTGCAAAAGATAAAGAAACAATAAGTATTGCCATAGCGGATATGAAGAAATTTCGTGAGT